>CBHWBX010000133.1:0-9644 GCA_966111935.1 uncultured Gemmatimonadaceae bacterium | reverse complement strand
TCGTGAGCGTCGAGGATCTCATGGCAGCGGGAACTGGCCGCGCACGCCAGAGATGAGCGTCTTCGGATCGACCTTCGCGTTGGCGTTGCGCTCGACGTCCGGCAGCGGCAGGCAGACGGTGTTGCCGTAGACGCCGCCGAAGCGATACGTCGAGCCCGGAGCGGGCGCGAGATCGATGTTGAGGCGCTCGACGTCGAAGGCGCGGAACCCTTCGACGAACAGCACCCGCTGGCGCTCGCCGATGATCAGCGTCTTGATCGACGCCGCATCGGTCGGACCGGTATATGGCTTGAGGTTCGCCGCGGCACGCATGGTGTTGATGATCGTCACCGCGGCCGCGCCGCCCTGCGCTTCGGCAAGGATCAGCTGCGCTTCGGCGTAGCGCGCGAGCGGCTGGGCCAGCGCGCGGCCGGCGTCCGCCGTCGCCGCATTGTACTTGGTCGGCGTCACGATCACCGACACGCCGTCCGAGGCGCGCGTCGTCAGCGTCGTCGTCGCCGAGCGGGGATCGATCTCGCCGTTCTCCGTCTTGAGCTGCCGCGACACCGGCTCGACGGTCATGACGCCGCCGGTGACGATTGCGTTGTAGACCTTGTTGTACCGCCGCGAGTTCGCCGCGTCGTTGGTGACGTTGAAGACGAAGCTCGACGGGATCTGCTGCGCGTCGGCGATCGCCCCGCTGTTGTTGTGCAGGAAGAGTCGCACGCGTGCGCGGCCGAGCAGCGCCGCGTTCTTCACGTTGGTGTTGTTGGCCGCCGTCGCCGCGGCGAGTGCGTCGGTGAAACGCGACTCGGCGAGCGCAAACATGCCCTTCTGGTCGACCGGTGCGCCTTCGTCGAACGACGCCTGGCACATCGCCATGCCCAACAACGCATAGCTGAAGCCGGCGTAGAGGTCGGCTTGCGCCAGAAGGTTCTGGCGGTTCTGCACCTGCGCGTCGGTCCACTTGCTCAGCCGCTCGACGGCGCGATCGGCTTCCCAGCGCGCGGTCGAGAGGGGCGTGTAGATGCCTTCGTTGTTCGTGCACGAACCGGTGCCGTAGGTGCCGGACGTGAAGCCGTCGTCGCGGCGGTCGAGCTGCCAGTTCGCGGCGGTGATCGTCGCGTCCTGAAGCTCGTCGGTGGCGATGCCTTCGGCCGTGACGAACGATCCGAACGCGCACTCGAAGTCGCCGATCGCGCTCTGGACCATCAACGACGCGTTGGCGGGATCTTCGAACACCGACGCGGGGACGCTGTTCGGCGCCTGCACGTCGAGAAGTCGGCCGGTGTCGCAGGCGGTGACGGCGAGCGTGACGGCCGCGGCGAAGACCGCGAGCGTCAGCGAAGGGCCGCCGCGCGACGCACTACTCTGTCTCTGGAGTCTCATCGGAGTCATGGCTTAGTAGGAGAGGCGGAGGCTGAATACGAACGACGTGAGCTGCGGATACTCGGACTGGTCGAGCGCGATCGAGCCGGTCTGACCACCGAGGCTGTTCTCGGGATCGAGGCCCGTGTAGCGCGTCCAGGTGCCGAGGTTGCGGCCGCTCAGCGACATCGCGATCGACTGCGCACCGAGAATGTTCGCATAGCGGTTCGGCGCGTCGTACGAGATCGACACTTCGCGCAGCTTCGTGAAGCTCGCCGGCTTGATGAAATAGTTGCGCAGCGTGCCCGAGTTCTGGACCTGCGCGACGACGCCCGGCTCGAAGTTCTCGGGGAACACCGACTCCTGGCAGTTGCTGTTCAGCTGGCAGCGGATGCGCAGGTTGTTATCGAGCTTGTTGAAGCCGCGCTGGAAGTCCGCCATGGTATAGAAGCGGAACTGCCGGAAGCGGATCGTGCTCGAGAGCGAGCCTTCGTTCGTCGGGAGCGAGTGGCCGAAGTAGACCTTCGGCGCCTGGACATTGGTGGTGTTGGGGACGAAGCAGGGCGCGATCGCGCCGGAGGCGTCGGCGCACTGCGGCTCGGTCGCCTTTTTCGTCGTCGGGTCGTACTTGGCGCTCACGACGTTGTAGGTGAACAGATCGAACGGCGCGTAGCCGACGCGGTGGGCGAGCGGCGGCGCGGTGCCGAGGTCGATCACTGTATCACCGACGGTGCCGCTGAGCTGTTTGATCTTCGCCGAGTTGGTCGCGACGTTGAAGGCGAGATCCCACGCCCAGTCGCGGCGGCTGATCACGGCGCCGCGCAATCCGAGCTCGATGCCGTGCTTGTCGATGCGTCCGGCATTGATGAACTGCGACGTGCCGCCGAAGCCGTTCGACGGCGCGACGCTGCGCGACAGGATCGCGTCGCGTGAGATATCGTTATAGAACGTGAAGTCGATGCCGAAGCGGTCGTTGAGCATGCCGGCCTCGAAGCCGAGCTCTGTGCCGAGCACACGTTCCGGCTTGAGAGTCGTATTGCCGTAGGTGCCGGTGGTGAGCACCGTCGCGTTGTTCGGGCCAGGCACGGGCGAGAGTGTGCGCAGCGCCGTGTTCACGCCCGGCTGCTGCCCCGACGCGCCGTACGCGCCGCGCAGGCGGAAGTTGTCGATGAACGACGGCAGGTGCTCGCGCACCATCGGCTCTTCACTCGCGACCCACGAGACGCTCGCTTTCGGGTAGCTCGCCCAGCCGGCCTTGCTGCCGAACGCGCTGTTGTTGTCGACGCGCATCGCGCCGGTCAGGAACAGGCGGTCGTTCCATTGCAGCTCCTGCTGCGCGTAGTAGCCGAGCGTGTTGTTCGCCGAGTACGACGAGCTGGGTGTGCCCTTCGTGCCGGTCGCCGAGATCGTCGACAGCCCCGGGGTGGGGAAGTGCGTACCCGACGCCGCGAGGCTCGAGCTGCCGTTGGTGTAGTACTGGACGCCGACCGCGCTCTTCGCGAGCAGGTTCGGGCGAATGTCGAAGTGCGCCGAGCCCGAGTAGTCGTACGTCGTGATGATGCGCTGTCCGGTCGTCTCCGAGCGCGAGCCGTCGAAGCCCGAGCCCATGAAGAACACGATCACCGAGTCGGTCTGATAGGGCGTGTACGACTGCTGGTCCTCGAGCGTGTAGTCGGTGCCGATGAGGAAGCGGTGCGACATCCACGAGGTCGGGCTGTACTTGATCGACGCGCTGCCGGTGACGCGCTGCAGATCCTGCCACTGGCTCGTCGCGTTGTACACTTCCGGCGGGCTCGTATACGCGCCGCGCGACCAGCCGCAGCCGCGCGCCGCGTTCGGCGCGCAGAACGCGGCGGTGCGCTCGGGGCGCGCGAACTCCGCCGCCCACAGGATGCCGCCGCCGGTGCCTTCGGTCGCGTTCGTCGTGCGGCTCGTGATGTAGCCGACGTTCGTCTCGAGGTCGAACTTCGTGCTCGGCGTGACCGAGAGATTGGTGCGCGCGCTCTTCTGGGTGCGTGCGTTCGTCGAGACGATGCCTTCGTTGTTCGTCCACTCGCCGGCGGCGAAGAAACGATAGAGCGACGAGCCGCCGCTGATGTTGACGTCGTAGGTATCGAGGTCGCCGTTGCGGAAGAGCTGCCGGCCGGCGGCCTTCTCGCTCTTCACGAAATTGATCGAGTCGAGCTTGCCGGTGTTCGGGTTGATTCCGTAGTTCCAGGGGATGCGCCCTTCGGCGTTCTGGAAGCGGTTCGTGCCGCGGCGCAGGCTGAAGCTGTACTTCGTCGAACCGGCGGCGCCCTTCTTCGTGATGATGTTGATGACGCCGCGCGCCGCTTCGGTGCCGTAGAGCGTCGCGGCGGCGGGGCCCTTGAGCACTTCGATGCTCTCGATCTCCTCGGGCGCGAAATCGTTCATGCGCGAGACGAGGCCCGTCTGTCCGTTGTTCGAGCGCACGCCGTCGACGTAGACGAGCGGCGTGCTCGAGAGCGAGAACGTTCCCACGCCGCGCACGCGGACCTGCGAGCCGCCGCCGACCTGGCCGGAGGTCGAGATCACGGCGACGCCGGGCGTCCGTCCATTGAGCAGGCCTTCGACGCTCGGCACCGCGGTCTGCGCGAGCACGTCGGACACGTTCACCGCGGCGACGGACGTGCCAAGCTCACGCCTCTGCGCCGTCTCGCCCGTACCCGTGACGACGACTTGATTCAGCTCGACGACACGCTCGGCGAGGGCAAGCTGGAGGTCGGTGCGGCCGACGCGCACGGTGTCGATGCGCGGACGATAGCCGATCAACCGCGAGCTGATGATCACCGTCGATCCTTCATTCAGGCCGGTGATGCGGAAGCGCCCAGACGCGTCGGACACCGCGCCGCGCCCCGCGACTCCTTCGACGGTGACCTGCACGCCGGGGAGCGCGCGAAGAGATCCCGTGGCGACAGTCGTCCCGCCTACGACGCCGGCTTGCGCGAGCAGTGCGTGGGGCGTGACGAAGATCGCGGCCGTTGTCACGGCCCTGCGTAACGATCGAACACGCGACATGAGTTCCTCCAGGAACCGCGGAAGAGAGCGCGCTTCGTTCGGCCGAGGGAGACGGCGCGACGAATCGCTGAGATGGCGCGCAATCGAAGGGCGACGACGCGCGCAGGGCGAAGGTGGACCGCCCCAGCGGCGGCCGCAAGATTGGGGCGGAGCGTTGCGCGAACGCCACAGGATTGTTGACGCGTTTAACTTTTCACTCCCAATCTCTCTCAATCGACATGGCCGACCTGAAGATCCTGACCGACAGCGCCGTCAAGGCGTGGAAGCAGCAGATCGAGCGCACCGACGAGCTCTTCGCCGGAATGAGCGACGCCGATCTCGAGCGTGAAGTCGCCCCGGGGCGCAACCGCGTCTTCTATCTCCTTGGGCACCTCGTTGCCGTGCACGACCGCATGCTGCCGCTGCTCGGACTCGGCGAGCGCCTGCATCCCGAGCTCGACACCGAGTTTCTCATCGAGGCGGATACGCATACAAAGAGCGCCGTCTCGGCGGCGTCGCTGCGGGCTTCGTGGAAGGAAGTGAATCAGATCCTCATGAGCGCGATCGAATCACTGGCGCCCGAGGGTTGGCTGGAGCGGCACACGGCGGTATCGCCGGAGGATTTCGCGCAGGACCCGCTCCGCAATCGTCTGAGCGTCCTGCTCAGCCGGACGAGCCACGTCGCATTCCATCTCGGCCAGATCCGGTTGACGACGAAGTAGATCGGGCGATCGACGCCGATCAGTAGGTGAGTTTCAGCGTCAGGCACAGAGGAGCGGACGGCTCGGCGAACGTGCGCTCAGAACTTGAACGACGCGGCGATGAGGAAGCCTTTCATCGTCGTGTCGTCCAGCAGCTCGTTGTGGTCGTAGTTCACGCCGATCGCGCGATAGCCCAGGCTGAAGGTGAGCCAATAGAGGGCCTCGGCGTTCGCGAATCCGTAGGCCTGCCAGGTGCTGTGTGAGCCGCCACCCCCGACGTCGCCGCCGGCGAGCACGCTGTAGTGTGGAATGAACGTGTAGTGATAGCGCGCGCCGGCAAGGGCATCGACCCAGCTCCGCGCAATCGTCCGTGCGACGCTGTTGCCGCGCGGTCCCGACGCGGCGAGCGTCGTGTTCAGATGCCAGTAGCGCATGCCGGCAAGGATGTCGAAGCCGGACACCGTATCACCGAACGTGTAGCCGACGCTCGGCTGAAGCATCGTCTGCTTCAGGTCGAGCGCGAAGCTTCCGGTGTCGCCACGAATCGCGACAGCCTGTGAATGGCCGAGGTTCATGTACATGCCGTCGAGGCCGAAGACGTAGCTTCGCGTGCGCGCCTCGACGTACGTCAGCACGCCGAACTTGAGCTTGTCCACGATGTCCCTGGGACTCTGGTCGACGTGCGTCTTGATGTTGCGCACGCCGACGTCGCCGGTGAGACCCGCGTACCAGAAGTATGGAGCGATCGTGAAGCGCCAGGCGGCCGAATCGGTCGCCTTCTGCGCCGAGAGAGACCCGCTCGCAAGCAGCGCGATACACCCGGCGATGAGAGACGTGAAAAGCCGCATGGCCGCATCGTAGGCGAGCGGGGCGCGGCACGTCATTGGACTTTCGGAGTGCGCGCGGCGTAGGACCATCGCCGCATGGGAGACGGACGTGCGCCGGTAGAGCTTCGCTCGATGGATGTCGAGCGCTCACTCGATCGTCGTCGATTTCTGCGCGCGGGTCCGGCGGCGTTGCTCGCCGTCGGGTTGGGGCTGAGCGACGCCTGCCGGGGCGAGCGCCGGGCGTCGGGGTCGCTCGCGCTGTCGAAGCAGCTCGCTTCGTTCGATCGCGCGACGGCCTGGATCAACTCGCCGCCGTTGACACAGGCGAGTCTTGCCGACCGCGTCGTCCTCGTGCAGTTCTGCACCTACACGTGCATCAACTGGTTGCGCACGGTTCCGTTCGTGCGCGAGTGGGCGAAGCGCTACGGCAAGCTCGGCCTGGCCGTGGTCGGTGCACACACGCCGGAGTTCTCGTTCGAGCATTACGCCGACAACGTGCGTGAGGTGATGGCGCGCCTGCACGTGACGCATCCGATCGCCCTCGACAACTCCTACGCGATCTGGGAGGCGTTCGACAACAGTGCCTGGCCGGCGATCTATCTGTTCGACCCTCAGGGACGCCTTCGCTATCGCCATTTCGGCGAGGACGAGCAGGAGGCCGCCGAAGACATGATCCGCAAGCTGCTCGAGGAGAACGGCGCGACGAGGCTCGGCGCTCCGGCCGGGCGGGTCGACGGGAAGGGCATCGAGGCCGCCGCGGACTGGACCGACTGGAAGTCCCCGGAGAACTACCTCGGTTATCAGAAAACTCTAAACTTTCGGTCGCCGGGCGGTTTGACGCGAAACGTGCGTCGAACCTACGATGCGCCGGAGGAGCTCGGGCTGAACGAGTGGGGGCTCGTCGGCGACTGGATGGTCGGGCCAGAGGCGGCGATGCTCGAT
Organism: uncultured Gemmatimonadaceae bacterium; assembly: GCA_966111935.1. Lineage (GTDB taxonomy): Bacteria > Gemmatimonadota > Gemmatimonadetes > Gemmatimonadales > Gemmatimonadaceae > JAQBQB01. The sequence goes on along the minus strand of CBHWBX010000133.1, from coordinate 2,809 downwards.
GTCCGCGGCGGACGAATCATGTATCGCTTCCACAGCCGGGATCTCAATCTCGTCATGGGGCCACGCGCGCGGCGCGCCGTGCGACTTCGCGTTCGGCTCGACGGAGCGGCGCCGGGCGCCGCCCACGGTGTCGACGTCGACGAGAGTGGAAATGGGAGCGCCGGTCTTCAGCAGCTCTATCAGCTCATTCGGCAGCCGGCGCCGATCGAGGACCGTACCTTCGAGATCGAGTTCCTCGATCCCGGCGTCGAAGCGTTCTCGTTCACCTTCGGCTGACGTTCAGTGGCGCGAGCGCTCGCGCGGCCGCTCGCCCGACTGCTCTCGCGACCGATCGCGGGCGTCGAGCGGCAGGTGCAGCACGAAGGTCGTCCCCTGCCAGTTGCCGCTGTGCACCGTGATCATCCCGCCGAGCGCCTGCGCGATCTTCTGACTGAAGGCGAGGCCGATGCCGGCGCCCTCGGCGGCCTTCGGGTCGAGGCGGCTGAACTCGAGGAAGAGATCCGCCTGCTTCGCCTTGGGAATGCCCGGCCCGTCGTCGGCGACGGCGATGCGAACTTCGGCGTCGGCTCGGTTCGACGGACCGTCGACGTAGACGTCGATACGTCCACCGTCGTGGGTGTATTTCACGGCGTTCGAGACGAGGTTCGCGATGATCTGTCGGACGCGCCTGGCGTCGGTGTAGACGTGCGGCACCGTCCTGGCCATATGGAGATCGAGGGCGAGGTGTCGAGCCCCGGCTGCGGGACGAAACGCGTCGGCGACGTCGCCGACGAGCGCGCCGACGTCGGTGTCGCGCTGCTCGACCTCGAGCTCACCGGCCTCGGCTCGCGAGACCTCGAGCACCTGGCTGATCAACTCGAGCGCGTTGCGAATCGCGCCGCGCACCTTCGCGGTCGCGCTCCGCTGCTGCGGCCGAAGCGGGCCATAGACGTCGTCCTCGATGAGGGCCAGGTACGCGTCGGCGGCGCCGAGCGGGTTCTTCACGTCGTGAGTGAAGCCGCGGATCAGTCGTCCGCGGCTTTCCGTGACGCGCTCGAGCTGCTCCTTTCGTGTCTCGGCCTCGGCGCGCGACGTACGCTCCGCCGCGAGCAGTCGCTCGCGCTCGACGGCGTTCTGTCGCTCCTTCGTGACGTCCTCGAGAATGCCACCGACGCGGAAGATGCGCCCCTGACCGTCGCGCACGGGGAACGATCGACTCGCGACCCAGCGGATCGACCCGTCCGGACGGATGACGCGGAATTCGATCTCGGTGTCGGCCTTCTCGATGTCGACGAGCGCGGCGATCACCGCGGGACGGTCCTCCGGATGGATGCTTTCAATGAAGCTCGCGGGATCGGCGGCGAGCGATTCGCGCGACCGACCCCAGATTCGCTCGTAGGCGGCGTTCACGTACAGGTGCTTGCGAAGGCCCGGCTCGGCCAGCCACACGACATCGTATAGGTTCTCGACGATCTGGCGAAAGCGCGCTTCGTTCTCGTCGAGCTTGAGAGCGAGTGTGCGATACCGCCGGCCGAGCCGGCCGACGAGCAGCGCGGCGCCGACAGCGAGCGCGACGAGCCCCGCCGTGACGAGCGCGACGCGCGTCGCGGTCTCGTCCGCCAGGGTTCGACTGTCCTGGGCGAGGCCCTGAAAGGCGGTCGTCAGTCCCTCGCTGAACTTCTTGATGTTGTCGTTGAGGACTCGCTGTTCCTCGGTGAGCGCCGAGTCGTCGCGGCTCGTTTCGAACGCGACGGTGAGTGAATCCAGCTGCGCATTCATCGCCGCCAGGCGCGACGACAGCCGCGCGAGCGAGTCTCGTTGGCTCGACGTCAGTCGCCGCGCCGTGAGGATCAATTGCTGCTCGGCGAGACGACGGCGGCGGCGCGAGGTGTTCAGCTGGCGCGTGAGTATCGTGTCGCGAGTCAGGAGAAAGCCGCGCTCGGCTTCGGTCTCGACGGCGGCTGCGAGCTGAATCCGCATGACTGTGACCGCGGCCGCCTCCGCGTTCGTCGCCTCGCGGCGGTGGCGGTTGATCTTTCGTTCCACCGCGCGCGGAACGAGGAGCGCCAGGACCAGGGCGAGAAGGACGACCAGCAGCGGCAGCCGGCTTCCGCGGGCGGCACGGAGCTGCCGTTTCTCATGCGCCGAGAGTGGCGCGGTGAGTGGCGACGACTGACCCAGACAATCCCCCGAGAGGCGCGGAGAGACGGCCGTCCAAACGTGCCTCGGCGCCAGGACGCGCCAGTGAACGTTGTTCGTCGGGAGCGCAGCAAACGATTGGACGAACGGCTAAAATTCGCCCATGGCTTCGTCAGGATCGGCAGTTCGCGCGATTCGCACCGGCGTCATCATCAACGCCCTGCTCGCCGCGATCAAGCTCGCCGCCGGGATCATCGGCAACACCTACGCGCTGGTGGCGGACGCGACCGAATCGGCTGCGGACATCTTCGCGTCGTTGATCGTCTGGGGCGGTCTGACGATCGGCGCGCAGCCGGCCGACGACGACCATCCGTTCGGACATGGCAAGGCCGAAGCGCTCGCCGCGGCGGTCGTCTCGATCATGCTGCTCGGCGCCGCGGTCGGCATCGCCTTCGAGGCGATCCGCGAGATTCGCACGCCGCACGACTGGCCGGCGTCGTGGACGCTCGTGATCATCGTGATGGTGATGCTCATCAAGTGGTGGCTGTCGCGCCGCGTCGCGACCGTCGGCGCCGAAGTGAACAGCACCGCCGTCGAGGCGGATGCGGCGCATCATCTGTCCGACGCGATCACGAGCGCGGCGGCATTCGTCGGGATCGGGATCGCGACGCTCGCGCATCGCGCCGGCATG
>CBHWBX010000132.1:0-9647 GCA_966111935.1 uncultured Gemmatimonadaceae bacterium | reverse complement strand
AACGACGCGTGGGGCGAGTGGATCGACTGGGGGCGCGTGCCGAAGGCGATGCTCGACCGCGTCGAAGTCGTCGAGGGCGGCACGTCGAGCCTCTACGGCAACGGCGCGATGGGCGGTCTGATCTCCTTCTATTCGCGTCCGCTCGCGCCGGGTGCGGCGCAGCTGCAGCTCGACGGCGGCAGCCGCGACTCGCGCCATGCGTATGTCGCCGCGGGGCTGCCCGTCTACGGCGCGCTCACGGCGAACGTGAACGGCGACTATCAGGAGAAGGGCGGCTACAAGCTGATCGGCCAGGGCGCCGGTCCGGCGGACATCGAGTCGAACGTCATCCAGCGCAACTCGTATCTGCGTCTCAACTACGAGCCGTCGGCCAACTGGTCGGCGTTCGCGACGGGGCATCTCTTCAGCGACAACCGCGCGCTCGGCACGGCGCTGACGTTCGCGAACCGCGATCAGCGCAACGTCGACTTCGGCTTCAATCACAACGCGCTGTTCAACGGCTCGCTCGCGCTCCGTGCGTGGGACGGCCGGCAGATCGAGAACCAGCGCTCGACGGCGCTGCGCACGGTGGGCGGCGTCGCGCGGTCGGCCGAGGATTCGAGCCTCACCGCGGAGATCCCGAGCCACGACTGGGGCGCGTCGGCGCAGTGGACGCGCAGCAACGCGTGGCATCTCGAGTCGTTCAGCGTCGGCGCCGACTTCCGTCATTACCAGGGCGACTTCAACGAAGTCGACTACGTGACGTCGGGTTGTCCGGCGAGCCCGACGTGCGGCTCGATCTCGCAGCGCGTGTCGTCGGGCGGCGATCAGAGCCTGAGCGGCGCGTTCATCCAGGCGATCGCCGCGCCGCTGTCGCAGCTCCGCGTCGAGGCGAGCGCGCGCGTCGATCAGTGGAACAACAACAACGGCCACTCGTTCACGACGTCGGCGTCCGGCGCGCGCAACGACGCGACCTACGCGAACAAGACCGCCGGCGCGTTCTCGCCGCGCATCGGCGCGCGCTACCAGCTCACGTCGACCTTCTCGGTGCACGCGGCAGCGTACAAGGCGTTCCGCGCGCCGAACCTCGCCGAGCTGTATCGCAAGCAGGTCAGCTCGACGTCGATCACGATCCCGAATCCGAGCCTCGCCTCGGAGAACGCCTTCGGGCGCGAAGCGGGCTTCGACTGGCAGCCGCTCGACTGGTTCCAGACGAAGGGCACGTGGTACGTCGCCGACTACAACAACTTCAACGTGCCGACCGTCCTGCCGACGGCGACCGTTCCGAAGCCGGCGGAGTGCGGCACCATCGGACAGTGCCGCACGCGCCTGAACGTCAACCGCTCGCGGAGCCAGGGCGGCGAGGCGTACGTCGCGCTCCGTCCGGTCCAGCAGCTGTTCGTGAGCGCCGGCGTGAACTACGATGACGCGCGCCAGCAGTCGAACCTCCCGGCCGGCACGGCGAACGACAAGAAGCCGCACATCAACCGCGTGCCGTCGCCGAAGCAGACGATCCGCGGCACCTGGAGCTCGCCGATGTTCGGCGACTGGACGGCGATGTGGCGCCACGAGGGCACGACGACGACGCTTCAGGGCGCGCCCCTGCAGCCGTACACGGTCGTCGACGCGAACGTGCAGCGCGAAGTCGTCCCCGGCCTCCGCGGCTTCCTGTCGGTCGAGAACATCGGCGACAAGAAGTACATGATCAACATCTCGGGCTCGGGCTCGACGGCGATCATCTCGAACGGCATGCCGCGCACCGTCCGCGTCGGCGTCGAGGCGTATCGCTTCTAAGAACTGGAAACACGCGAAAAGAAAGCACGAAACCCGCGAATTGGCATCCAGGCCACTTCGCGGGTTTCGTGCTTTTTCTTTCGCGTGTTTGCAGTTCCTAGGAGACCAGGGCCAGGAACTGCGTGAGGGCGCGGTGCGTGAGTCCCCACACCACGTAATCGCCGTGGCGGAACACCGCTTCCTCGCGCTCGCCGATGTTGTGGATCGGTACGAGGGCCCGGCCCCAGCGCGCTGATTCGCGGATCGCCGAGAGCGGAACCCAGAACACTTCCGCGACCTCGGGGCTCTCGACGATCGTGACCTCCGGCTTCACCACCGCGACGTAGGGGCGAATGACCAGCGGCGGCAGCGACGGCGTGCGTGGCGAGATGTCGTCGAGCGTCCCGAGCACACGGCCGTCGCGCGCGAGGTCGATGCCCGTCTCTTCCCACGTCTCGCGCACGGCAGTCTGCTCGAGATCGCGATCCGTCGGCTCCATGCGGCCGCCGGGACACGCGATGTGGCCGCTCCACGGATCGCCCTCGTGCTCAGCGCGCTTGATCATCAGCAGCTCGGGCTCGCCGACGTCGGACGGGCGGAGCACGAGCGCGATCGCGGCGTAGCGCGCCAGGCCTTCAGCCTCGAGGGTTCGTCCGCGCTGTCCGGCCAGGCGCAGCGCCAGCCGTGCGACGTCGGGATGCGCCAGAAGTGCTTCGAGCGATGTCACGCTTTATTGCTTGCCACTTATTCGACCTCTCCACCGCTCTCGACCCAGCCGCGGAAGCCCGACGCCATGGACGAGACGTTCTTGTAGCCCATCTCCTGGAGCGTCGCCGCGGCAAATGCCGAGCGGTTGCCCGAGGCGCAGTAGATCACCAGCTGTGCGTCGCGCGGAATCACCGCTTCGACCTTCGTCTCGAGATTGCCGCGCGAGATGTGCACGGCGTTCGGAATCTTGCCGAGGTTCACTTCCTGGAGATCGCGGCAGTCGAGCAGCGTCACGTTCTCGCCGCGCTGCTGCATTTCCTGAACGTCCTTCGGCGTGACCTCGCGAATCTTTGCCTTCGCCTGCGCGATCATCTCGGCGGCAGTCTTCATTGCGTGATGCTCATGTGAGAAGTGTCGTTATCGCTCGATGACGAGCGTGCCCGCGTCGGCGTCGAGCTCGGCGACGGCGCCCAGCGGAAGGGTAACATGTTCGGCAACGTGCCCGATCGGAAAGTTCATCACGCATGGAACGCCGATCCGCTCGGCGAGCTCGCGCAGGATGCGTTCGACCGGGCGGTCGACGTTGTCCTTGTCGTCCGGAATCTCGGTGAACTGCCCGAACGCGATCCCGGCGAGCCGCGACAGCGCGCCGCTCGCCCGAAGCTGTACGAGCATGCGGTCGATCCGGTATACCGCTTCGAGCACGTCCTCGAGCACGAGGATCGCGCCGTCGAGCTCCCAGGCATACGGCGTTCCGACGAGCGCCGCGACGAGCGCGAGATTTCCGCCGGCGAGCCGCCCCCGCGCCTTGCCGCCGACGACCGGCGACGCGCCGCGTACGGTGTAGCCGTCGCCCGGCGCGAGCCGCAACACTTCGGCGAGCGAGTCGCGCGTCATCGCCGGCAGTTCGGCGCGCGCCGTGGGGCCGTGATAGCTGACCATGTTCGCGCGCTGGCCGATCGCGCCGTGGAGCGCCGTGATGTCGGAGAAGCCGATCAGCGCGCGCGGGCGCTGCCGCCACGCGTCAGAGTCGATGTTGTGAAGCAGACGCATCGCGCCGTAGCCGCCGCGAATGCACCAGATGCCGTCGATCGACTCATCCGCGGCGAGGCGGTTGAGATCGGCGAGGCGATGCTCATCGCTGCCGGCGAGATATCCGTCGCGCTCGAGCACGTGATCGCCGACGACCGGCTCCCAACCGAACGCGCGAACGTTCGACATCGCTCGCTCGAGGTCGCTCGCATTGCGGAGCGGGCCCGACGGCGCGATGAGGCCGACGCGCGCGCCGGATTGCAGCAATGGAGGAAAACGTCGTGATGAGTGCATCGACTGAACAAACTTCATTCACGCGCGCTCGTCAATTCGAGGTTTCGCGATACACATGGCACCGTAACTGCTCAGAGTGTCCCGCCAGTCCGGCGGCAGGATTCAGGGGGAAAACGCCGGCCACGAAACTCACGCAGTCAGGAGGATCGAAATATGGCGGATCGCCAGAACAGCAATCAGGGTGATGGGATGAGCGGCTCGTCGTCGAGCAATCAGCAGTCCGATCGCGTCGGCGGCTCGTCGAGCAGCTCGAAGCAGTCGGGTGGCATGAGCGGATCGTCGGGCGGCAGCTCGTCGCGCGACTCGTTCGGCGGCTCGCAGTCGGGCAGCTCGCACTCGGGCAGCACGGGTTCGAGCAACGAAAGCGGCTACGGCGCAGGCTCGTCGAACCGCAGCCAGAGTGACCAGGGTCTGAATGCGAGCGGCAGCACGGGTTCGCAGGGCAGCCGCAGCGATCGCGGCAACCAGAGCGACGAAGGTATCGGCAGCTCGGCGACCCGCGGCGGCATGAGCGGCTCGTCGGGGTCCTCGGGATCGTCGGGCATGTCCGGCTCGAGCTCGCAGGGCGGCTCGTCCTCGCAGGGCGATCGCAGCTCACAGAGCGGCTCGTCGTCGAGCGACAGAAGCTCGAGCGACAGAAACTCGGGCGATCGCGGCTCGAACCGCTAAGGCCAGGCGGAGCTGGACCGGCGCGGGGCGCGATGAGCGCTCCGCGCTTTCTTTTCCCGGTCGAGCGCGTAGCTTAGGCGCGTGTCGCTCTCTACGCGCGTCCTCCTCGCCCTTGGTGCCGGTATCGCCGTCGGTCTCGCGCTCAGCGCCGCCGACGCGACGATCGCGCGCGGCGCGATCGCCGTGATCGAGCCGGTCGGCACCCTCTTCGTCAACGCGATCCGCATGACGGTGATCCCCCTCGTCGTCGCGAGCCTCATCGTCGGCGTCGCGACCTCGGGCGGCGGCAACGTGGTCGCGCGCATCGGCGGGCGCGCGATCGTCGTGTTCGTCGTGCTGCTCATCGCATCGGGTGCGCTCGGCGCGCTGATCGGACCTCCGATCCTCTCGCACATCACGCTCGATCCGGCGGCCGTCGCGAACGTGCGCGCCGCCGCCGCGTCCGCGAGCAGCGGCGCCGTCGCCGGTGCGTCGGCGATCCAGTCGCCGGCGCAATGGCTGGTCGCACTCGTGCCCTCGAATGCGTTCCGCGCCGCGGTCGACGGGGCGATGCTGCCGCTGATCGTGTTCGCGCTCGTCCTCGGCCTTGCGCTGCTCAAGATCCCGACCGAGTCGCGCGAGCGCGTCGTGTCGATCTTCCAGGGCATCGCCGAGTCGATGCTCGTCGTGGTGCGCTGGCTGCTCGTCGTCGCGCCGATCGGTGTGTTCGCCCTCGCCGTCCCGCTCGTCGCGCGGCTCGGGCTCGCCGCCATCGGCGCGCTCGCGACGTACATCATTCTCGTCTCGCTCGGCGCGGGCCTGTTCATCGTCGGCGTGCTCTATCCCGCCGCGGCGTGGCTCGGCGGAACGACGATCCGCGGCTTCGCGCGCGCGGTGCTTCCGGCGCAGGCCGTGGCGTTCTCGTCGCGATCGTCGCTCGCCGCGCTGCCCGCATTGATCGAAGCATCGCGCGATACGCTGAAGCTCCCCGACGAGATCACCAGCTTCTTCATTCCGCTCGCGACGGTGACCTTCCGCGTCGGCGCGGCGCTCGGGCTCACCATCGGCACAGTGTTCATCGCGCGCGTGTACGGCGCCGACGTCTCGACGGCGCAGCTCGCGACGGTCGTCGCGACGGCTATCGTGACGAGCTTCAGCATTCCCGGCATCCCCGGCGGATCGATCATCGCGATGGTGCCGGTGCTCTCGTCGGTCGGGCTCCCGGTCGAGGGCATCGGCATTCTTCTCGGCGTGGACACGATCCCGGACATGTTTCGCACGACGGCGAACGTGACCGGCCAGCTCGCCGCGGCGACGATCGTGGCACGCGGCGCCGAGCTGCCGAACGCCGAGGAGCCTGCGATCGAGGAAGTCGCCGGCACGGCATGACACCCGTCACGCCGCTGCTCTGGACGCTGCCCTGGGTCGTTCCGCTCGCCGTCGCGCTCTGGCGTGCGTCGCACTCCCGATCTCTCGACGACGTCAGCGATGATGCGACCGGCGACACCGCGCTCGTCTCGGTGATCATCCCCGCGCGCAACGAGCGGCGCAACATCGAGCGGTGCGTGCGCTCCGTCCTCGCCTCGCGGTATCCGTCGTTCGAGATCATCGTCGTCGACGATCACTCGACCGACGGGACCGGTGAGATCGCGCGCGCCATCGCCGCCGAGGATTCGCGCGTGCGCGTGATCGATGCGCCGCCGCTCGCCGAGGGCTGGTTCGGAAAACAGTGGGCGTGCGCGGCGGGCGCGCGCCTGTCGAGCGGCGCGCTGCTGATCTTCACCGACGCCGACACCCGGCATGCGCCCGATCTGATGCCGCGCGCCGTGAACGCGCTGCGCGAGCGCACCGCCGATCTGCTGAGCATCGCCGGCCGTCAGGAGATGCACAGCTTCTGGGAGCGCGTGATCCAGCCGCAGATGTTCGGGCTCCTCGCGGCGCGCTATGGCGGCACCGAGCACGTGAGCCACGCCCGCCGTCCCGAGGACGCGATCGCGAACGGCCAGTTCATTCTCGTCCGGCGTGACGCGTACGAGGCGATGCACGGCCACGAAGCCGTGCGCGATCGCGTCGCTGAGGATCTCTCGCTCGCGCAGAACTGGGTTCGCGCGGGGCGTCCGATCGCCCTGCTGTTCGCTGAAGGCCAGATGTCGACGCACATGTATGCGTCGCTGCCGGAGCTCGTCGGTGGATGGCGCAAGAACATCTACGCCGGCGGCCGATACGCCGCGCTCGGCGGCGCCGCGGGGCGCGCGGTTTATCCGATCGTTCTCCTAGGGCTGCCCGTCTACACGCTCGCGCCCGTGGCCGCGCTGCTGCTCTCGATCGCCGGCGTGCTGGGCTCGAGCTGGCTTCTGTGGAGCGGCGTCGTGTGCGCGGCAAATCTGGTATTCTGGGTCGTGATCTATCGCTTCATGCGGCAGGCGGCCTGGTACGCGCTGCTCTATCCACTGGGAATGGCGATGCTGTTCTACATCGCCGCCGGCGCGGTGATGCGCGGCAGTCGCGTCGAGTGGAAGAACCGTCGCTACGTGACGAAGTAGCGGTTCAGCGGCTCACGGCGCGGTCGTCGTGCGGCGACGCATCAGCGCCTCGGCGATCTCGAAGTCGAGCGCCGAGTTGATGTCCCAGCCCTCGGAGAGGTCGATCGCGAGGCCGCGCACGCGCCGTCCGAGGATCGATCCCGTGTCGCGCAGCGCGGCGACCGACGTCAGGTAGATCGCGCTGTTCTCCTCGAAGAGCGCTTCGCGATCCTGCTGCCGGCGCGGCGCGTTGACGAAGAGTCGCTCGATGGCGCCGCCGGCGGACATGCGCCAGAAATCGCCGCGGTTCTCGGTGACCGACATCAAACAGTCCTGATCGCCGGGGCAGCGCTGCACTTCGGCGCGGAATCGCCGGATCGTCTCGGCCGAGCGAAGGGGCGAGGTCGGCGGCAGTGTCATGACCCAGGTCGGCTGCCACCCTTCGAGCGCGAGCACGTCGAGGACGTGGATGAGCGCCGATTCCGTCGACGCCGTTGCGGTGCCCCGCTCCGGCGGACGCACGATGACCCGCGCGCCGACCGCGCGGGCCCCCGTCGCGATCGTCTCGCCGTCCGTCGCGCCGATCGGCGGCCGGCCGAACGCGGCGATCGCGGCTTCGACGGTGTAGGCGAGGAGCGGCTTCCCGGCGAGCGGCCGAATGTTCTTGAACTCGACGCGCGTCGAGCCGCATCGCGCGGGCACGACGACCGCGGTATCGTCCGGGCTCATCGCATCACGGCAGCGCGACACTCTGCATGAGCTCATGCAGAGTGATCACGTCGTAGAGCCGGAAATCGTCGTCGACGACCGGAATCAGCGTGATCGCGTGCTTCCGCACGAGCTCGAACGCCGCCCGCTCATCGCGCTCCTGTAGATATCTAAAGGAGGACCGGCTCATCGCTCCGAGCGGGGTGTGGACGTGCTCCCCGCGCAGGATCGCGCGCAGGACGTCGCCTTCGCTCACGATGCCGCGCACGACGTCGTCCTGCACGACGAGCACCGCACGCGCGTGGTTGCGCTGGATCTTCTCGACCGCCTGGAGCAGCGTCGCCGTCTCGGCGATGGTGAAATCGGAAAGCTCGGGCATCCTGGTTCGCTAATAGGTCAACTGTTTCGCCAGCAGCTCGTTCGTGCGCGGCGTCGTGCGCAGGATGTCGAGGATGCGCCGCGACGAGTGTCCGTCGCCGTACGGATTCTGCGTGCCGGCGAGCGACGCGCGGAACGTCGGCGAGATCGCCGTGCAGATCGCATCGCGGATCGCATCGACGTCGAACTCTGCGTTGATCACGTTCTTCCCCTGGAGCCGCTTCGCCTGGCGGCGTCCGAGGTTCACCGCCGGCACCTCGAACGTCGGCGCCTCGAGCAAGCCGGAGCTCGAGTTCCCGACGATGCACTGCGCGTTCTTGAGCAGGCCGAGGTAGTGCTCGCGCTTGAGATTCTCGAAGATGTGCGAGCGCCCCCGGCGATACTTGAGGATCCCCTGGCGCACGGTATCGCACCCCGCATCGTTGTTCGGGAAGATCCAGATCTTCGTCATCGGGAAGACACCGATCGCTTCCATCGTCGCCTTGATCTGCGACTCGACCTGATCGAACTCCTCGGTGACCGAGTGCTGCACCATCATCATGAACGGCTCGGACAGATCGATGTCGAGCAGATCCTGGAGCGTCTCGCGATCGGTGTACATGCCCTGGACCAGCTCGTCGAGCTGCGGCGCGCCCACGCACTTGATGCGGAACTCCTCCTCGCCGAGCTTCCGCAGCCGCTCGGCGGCGTCCTCGTTCGACGCGAAATGCATGTGCGCGAACTTGCCGATCGCGTGGCGCGCCTGTCCGTCGATGTTCCCGGACAGCTCGCCCGCCTGGATGTGCGCCGTCGGCGTGTAGCTGTACGCCCCGGCGATCGCCCCCACGAGCTGCTCGCCGCGATCGCCGGCGAGCACGAGCCAGTCCGGTTTCACGCGTCCCATCACGTCCATGAACGAAGACAGGAAGTAGCCGAGCGACTTCGTCATCGTGAAGTGATTGTGCCCCTCGAGCGACATGTAGACTTCGTCGGAGACGTCGAACCCGTCGTTCTTGATCTCCTGGATCGACATGCCGTGGCTCGGCAGCAGGTGCATGTTCGTCGCGCAGATGTTGTACGCGATTCCCTGCTCCTGGCACATGCGCAGGATCGGGCGAATGTAGCCCCACTCGCCGCGCGAGCCGGTCAGAAAGAGAAGACGCATCGGCGCCGTTACGCGAGATCGGTCCAATCGATCAACGCATTCGCCGGCAGGTCGCGCAGAGCGGTGCGGCCGACGACTTCATCCATGCGATGCGACGGGATGCCCGTGCCCGGCCGCTTCGACCAGACGGCGTCTTCGCTCAGCACCTCGCCGGCCATCACCGACTTCGTCGTCACGAGGCTGCGGAACGCCCACTCGCGAATCGGCTTCTCGCGCTCGTGCACCTTCTTGTCGCTGCCGAGCGACGCCTCGATCTTCCGCACGCCCTCGACGAGCGCGGCGAGATCGCGGAAGTCGATCGACACGCTCTGGTCGGGCCCGGGCTGCCGCTTGTCGAGAATGACGTGCTTCTCGATCAGACGCGCGCCGAGCGTGACCGCGGCGAACGACGTGTAGAGATCGGGGGTGTGATCGGAGTGCCCGATCACGGCCTTCGGGTAGCGGGCCCGCATCGTCTCGAT
>CBHWBX010000131.1:0-9665 GCA_966111935.1 uncultured Gemmatimonadaceae bacterium | reverse complement strand
GGAAAGCGACGGCCGCGACGTTGAACGCAACGAGCGGCATCGCGACTGCCGCGGACGGCTCCGTCTACTTCAACGACAACGGGAACTTCCGCATCAGAAAAATCTCGCCCGATGGGGTGATCACGACCGTCGCGGGGAATGGGATCAGCGACCATGGCGGACCGGATACCGTTGCGGCGACGACTGCCCGCATGTGGTTTGGTCAGATGATCGCGCCGGTCCCGGACGGCGGCTTCTATCTCGCAGGCGGCGGCGAAGGGAGAATTCGCCTGGTTGATGCTGCGGGGATCATTCGCACGATCGCCGGCAGCACGACGGCGGGTTATTCCGGTGATGGAGGGCCGGCGAGTCAGGCGCGATTCCGCGGAATCTCCGGCCTCGCCCTCGCGCAGGACGGTACTCTCTACCTCTCGGACCGAGAGAATCACCGGATTCGGAAGATCTCCCCTGCCGGCATTGTGACGACCGTTGCGGGCACGGGAGTGCAGGGGGCGGCGGGTGACGGCGGCCTCGCGGTATCTGCTCAAGTGGGACTGCCGGAAGCCGTCGCGCTCGGCCCGGACGGAAGCATCTACTTCACCGAATTCGGAACGTCGCCGACACCGAACGGCTATCGCGTTCGCAAGATTGCGTCGAGTGGCATCACCACCGTTGCCGGTGGTGGAACCGGCAATGCGCAGAACGGGACTGTCGCTACCAGCGACCAGTTGAACTTCATGACCGCTTTGACCGTCGGCCCGGATGGGACGATTTACCTCTACGCCGGCGCCACGCTTTACCGGGTGACGACGTCCGGCCTCCTGTTCATCCTTGGCGGCGGGAATGGAACCGTCGCGATCGAAGGCAATGTTCTCTCGAAGGAGCAGCTCCCGTCGGTAAGCGGCTTGGCGATTGGACCGGATGGAGCTCTCTACATCGCGGTCAGTGGAATGAATCGGATTCGCAGGGTGGCTCCGCCGTTTCCTGGCGCGGGCATCGGCGAGACGGCGATCGCCAGCGAGGACGGCACTCTTCTCTATGTATTCGATATCAACGGCCGGCATCTTCGCACGATCGACGCCGCGACGAAGTCCTCGGTCTTCACCTTTGGCTACGACGGCAACGGTCTGCTCGTCTCGGTGACGGATCGCGATGGGCAGACGACGCATGTCGAGCGAGACGCAGCCGGAACGCCGACAGCGATCGTTGCCGCGACGGGCCAGCGCACGACAATCGAGGAGAACGCGACTGGCGACCTGTCGATTTTGAAGGGCCCCGACGGTCAGCCGATTCTGTTCGCGTACCTACCGGGCGGTGCGATGTCGAGCGCGACGGATGAGAATGGAAAGACCGAGTCGTACGACTACAACGGCTCCGGACAGCTCGTCGCGGTTACATCAGGCGATGCGGCAAAGACGGTCGCGTCGATCGTGCCGTTGCCGACGGGCACCCGCCTGGACATCACGAGCGCCAACGGGGTTCGCCAAAGTGTGCTGTATGAGATGCTTCCCGGAGCGGCGAAACGAGTGACGGCTACTACCGCCGACGGCCGCAACGTCCAGATCACCGACAACGGCGACGGAACCCTCGCCGTGCGCGACCAGGACGGTACACAGACCGCCATTACATCGCATCCGGATCCGCGGGAGGGAATGCAATCACCGCTCCTCGATTACACGGTGACGCTCCCGTCCGGCCTCAGCTATGCCAAGCGAATCGGCGTCGGAGTCACGACGAACAGCCTCGGCGACCCGATCGTCGAAAGCGACACGACCGTATTCGCCGGCCGAACAATGATCCGATCGTTCAATATCGCGACCCGTACTCTCACGCAGACTTCACCTGCGAATCGGACGAGTGTAGCGGTGTTGAATGGGGACAGCCGAGTTCAGTCGGACAGCATTCCGGGCGTTCTCGCTCAGCGTTTCACATACGACTTCGCCGGCCGTCCGAAGACGATCACGCAGGGCGGTCGTCAGTGGACCTTCGACTACGACGCGCTCGGCCGCCTCTCGTCGCGCACGGATCCGAGTGGTCGGACCCGTCGCTTTGGATACGACGCCGGCGATCGCGTCGTGGCGAGCGTATCACCCGCAGGCGACACATCGTTCGTCGTCTACGCGAATAACGGGACTGTGGCATCGCTTGCGCCTGGCGGCCGTCCGCAGCACTCGTTTACGCGAGACGCGAACGGGAGGGTGACGAGTTACACGCCTCCTGCGGTCGGTGGGTCGAGCGATGTAACCCGGGTCGAGTACAACCCGGACGGACAGACGAGCCGCATCATCCGTCCGTCGTCCGACACGATCGTGTTCGGCTACGACGCGCATGGGCGTACGAGCACCATCAGGAGTGTCGACGGCACGTATACGCTTACGTACGACGCGACGACAGGCGTGCTGCGGTCGCTGACATCGCCCCTGGGAAGCACCCTGACTTACCAGAACAACGGATCGCTTACCACAGGGTGGACATGGTCCGGTGTTATTGGCGGAGGCGTCAGCTACAACTTCGACAATGCATTTCGGCCGACGCAGCAATTCGTCAACAGTGGCAATGGCGTCAGCCTGGGCTACGATGCGGACGGTCTCCTGACCAGCATCGGCGCCCTGACGATCACGCGAGCTCCGTCAAATGGATTCATCACCGGGACGACGGTCCAAGGCGTCCAAACGACGTGGGACGTCGACAACGTCGGAGCGACTAGTCGGCTCTCTGCGGCGTTTGGCGCCACGGGGCTTTATAGCACGACGCTGACGCGCGACTCGATCGGCCGAATCACCTCTCGTATCGACACGGTTCAGGGTAGCGCCACGCGGTTCGACTACGGGTATGACGCCGCCGGCCGCCTGTCGTCGGTGGCGGTCGACGGAAACCCGCTGCTGACCGCAGCATACGACGGAAACGGCAATCGCACGCAGGTTGTCTCCACGTCAGGGACCGTCAGTGCGACGTATGACGCGCAGGATCGGATCACGACGCTGGGCGGCGTTGTCTATCGCCACACCGTCAATGGAACGATGTCGATGCGGATCGATGGGACCGACACGACGTTCTATCGTTTTGCGGCGACCGGTCCCCTCGTCGAAGTTCGTCGCCGCGGACACCGCGTCGAATATCTGCTCGATGGACTCGGTCATCGGATTGGAAAGAAGCTCGACGGAGTTCTCGTAAAGGGCTGGGTGTACGACGACGATCTCACGCTGATTGGTGAGATGGACGGTACCGGCCAACTGACCAGCCGGTTCGTCTATGGCACGCAGGACAACGTGCCGGACTACATGGTCCGCGGCGGTGAGCTGTATCGGCTCATTACCGACGAGCGGGGAAGTGTTCGCCTCGTGGTCAAGGCGGCGACGGGGGAGGTCGTTCAGCGAATCGACTACGACGTTTTCGGCCGGATCACGGCGGACAATAATCCGGGATTCCAGCCGTTCGCCTTTGCCGGCGGGCAGTACGACGTCGATACGAAACTCGTCCGATTTGGATCGCGGGACTATGACGCGGAGGCGGGCCGCTGGATCGCGCGAGATCCGCTTCTGTTCCGCAGCGGTGAGACCAATCCGTACGTGTATGCGGGCGCCGATCCGTTGAATTTGACCGATCCGACTGGCCTGACCACGCTTGGGGAGCAGGGTGCGGTCGCGGACGGCGAGGGCGCGATGGCAACCGTTCGTCCGCCTGTTGAGCTATTCCGTGCCGTGCTTCAAAAGACCGGCTGCCTCGCCCTGGAAACTGTCGTGCAAACCGTCGCGTTCGAGGGAGCGCTGCAGCTCGCCAACGTTGTGTATGTCGGCGCGCTGGGTGCCGGCGAAGTAAGCGAAGGATTTGCGGTTGGAGCCGAGTATGTCGGCCGGACGTCCAGAGTGCTTCGCAGCCGGATCGGCTCGGAACTACAGCGTCATCACCGTGACATCGAGCGACTGCTGAGAGTCATTCAGCCGGGCGAAGGCGTCGCGTTGGCCGACCTCGAGGCTACGATGATGAACCAGGCGGCTAAGAAAGCGCTCGGCGCAGTCGGTGGAGACGTCGTCGGCGGCGCGATTGGAGCAAAGCTGATCGGCAACAAGATGAGGGCCGCCGGCGGAAAACTGCTGCCGATGTGTCCCTAGGGCCATGGAGCTGATGGAAATCCACGAAGATTCGCCGTTTACGATCAACCAAGCCAACCCGGATGCGCCAGTTTACGTGGTCATCCGTCGTTGGTCACCCGAGATCATTCCTGTAATCGAGGCCGGGAATGTCACGCGAATCCTCATCGAATCGGATTTTGAAGGCGATGCACGGCAGCTTTCCGCTCTGGAAAGAGTGGCATCGCAAATCGAATGGTTGGAGCTACCGTCGAAGCCGAAGCTCGATCTGCAATTTCTCTCGCGCTTGACGGGACTCCGAGAGCTCCATGTTCATCAGCTCGACGATAGCGCTGACTTTGCCGCCCTCGAGCGACTCGAAAAAGTCACGCTGTACAAGGGGGCGCGGCTAGGAAAGCTCGCAGACGCGCCAAACCTTTCGTCCTTGCAACTCTTCGGCACCCGTCTCGATCATGTCGCTTCGCTGAGCCGATTCAGTCGACTTCGTGACCTGACATTGCGAGGTGTTTCGGGTCTCAAGTCACTGGATGGAATTCAGTCCGTTCCAGTGACCAGCCTCGAGCTGGTCAGCGTGCGAGGGCTGACCAGCGTTGCTGCTGTGCGGGACCTGCGCGCGCTCGAAGTCTTCCTGCTCAGCGGTGGCAGCGGCATTTCCGACATGGACGCCGTTGGCGGGTTGACCTCGTTACGTGTCATCGCCATTTCAAGCGGGCCCCCGCTGCCGGGGTTCGATTTCGTTGCGGACTCCCTGCGACTGACTTCGTTTGCGGTGCAGAGCACGAACATGGCAACGCAGGCCTGTTCTATTGGGCCGTTTACCCGAATGGCCGAATTGAAGTCTTTCGGCTTGCGCGCCGGCCCATCGAAGGGATTCCGCTGTATTCGGGACTTGGAGCGACTTGGGGAGATTCGCTCTCTCGAGTACCTCATGGTCGATCGTGGCCCCGATGTAGAGACTATCGGCTTTCTCGGGAATCTGGAACGGCTACGAACGTTGCGGTGGACACGGACCACGATTGCGGACGGAGATCTATCACCGATCCTCGGCCTCCATGATCTCGAAAAGCTCCAGCTGTTCCCCGAGCAAAAGCACTATTCGCACTCCGTGTCGTCACTGCTGGCGGCATGGAACGCAGCACACGAACCACTTGGTGCGAAGGCGTTGGAGATCATCTGATGAGTAACGAGCTCGGCATCCCCGACAACGCGCAAATGCTTTCCGGCGCTCAGGAGTTGCTGCGCGTTTGGACGAGTGACGAGGGCGAGCGCGTCGCTCTTCGTGTGCTAGACGATCTGCCTGTAGAAGCGTGGGGCGTCGTGCTGGCCGACCTCGCGCAACATGCGGCGCGGGCGTACGCGCAAAAGGGACATGGCGCAGCCACGGGAAACCTTCGTGCAATTCTGTCACAGTTCCTACTCGAGTTTCAGCAGCCAACGGATTCGCCGGCGGGTGAGATCAAATCGTAGCGGACATCGAGGCGCAGCACATCATGGTGACCAATGAGCTCGGACTCATTCTGGGTGAACCGTTTCACCAATGGCCGACCCGCGCGCATTCATGCGAAAGCTTGGGACCGTGAAATCCCGAGAGTCATGGCCGAGGAGGACATCCACGGCGTTCTGATCGATGATTGGGATGGGACCGATCTCTCTCCGCTCGCCGCGATCGCACCGCTCACGCATCGGCTGTCGTTCAACGTCCGCCAGCGCACGTTCGACCTGAGCGTGTTGAACGAGTTCTCTGCGCTCGAGAAGCTCGAGATCATTCTACAGCCGCTGGCGAACGTGGATTTCTCCTGCTTGCCACGGTTGAAGATCTTTTCTACCTGGTCGAATACGCCGGAGTTTGGCAACCTCTCGAGCGCCGCGGCGTCCCTCGAGACGCTGCACGTCACCGACGGCAGATTGAAGGACCTGGAGGCGTTCCGCGCGCTCGTGAACCTTCGCGATCTCGGCGTCGCGGAGGCACCGCTCAAGTCCCTTCGCGGGATCGAGGGGCTGAAGCAGCTCGAACAGCTTGCCCTTCACCAGGTTCCGCTCGCCGATCTGAGTGAGCTGCCGCCGCTGGCGCATCTCCGACGCGTTGTCCTCCACTACCTGCGTCGGCTTTCCTCGATCGAAGGCCTGGAACGCTTGCCCGCGCTCGAGGAGCTGTGGATGACCGTTCCGAAGGCGCTGCGCGATCTGGAACGGATCGGGAATTTGCGGCAACTTCGGGAGCTTTGGCTCGACGGACCGATCGGCGGCGATGGTGCGTGGCTGGCGAAACTGACGGAACTTCGCCGCCTGAACTTCGAGAAGGCAGGAACACTGCCGACACTATCCTTTCTGCGCGCGATGCCTGAGCTCGAGCGCTTCGCGTTCACGGAAGGCTCGGTTGTCGCGGACAACGATCTCTCGCTGTTGCTGGAGCTCCCACGTCTCCGCGAGCTGTTCGTGCAATTTCGGAAGGGATATCACCCGTCCGACGAAGAACTCACCGCATTCGTGGAGCGCAATCGGACCGCCGCGGCGACCCGCTCGAACGTTCGGTAACCAGCATAGGCGAAGCTGATCCAAGCCGGCCTCTGAACGCCAAAGAAGTGGCCACCGCGAGCCGATACTAAAAAAGGCCTGTCTTCCCCATCGTGCGCCGCGGGGCGCGATTGCAGGACGAAGATTAAAGCGTTCTCATAATCGTCTCCGCGATTCGTTCTTGCTCGTCGCCGGTCCAAGCACGATCTTAGCCTCCCCCCATGCCCGCCTTCGCCTACCGCGCCGTCGACCCCCGCGGGGCTCGGCGAGTCGGTGAGCTCGACGCTCCCACGCCCCTCGCCGCGAGTCAGCTCCTGGAGTCCCAGGGGCTTGTCGTCGTTGAGGTTACGCCCCGGGCGCAAACATCTGTAGTCCGGCGCGGGACGGGGCGGGTTCGCGGGACGGTGGTCGTCGACGTCACACGGGCGCTCGCCGGTCTGCTCGCGGCGGGGCTTCCACTTTCGCGCGCGCTCACGGCCGCGGCGTCGGCGGTGCAGGGACCGGTCGCCGAGCAGCTGGTCATGGTTCGCGATCGGGTCAATCGCGGCGACGATCTCGCCTCGGCTCTGGCAGCGCATCCACAGCTCTTCTCGCCGCTCTACGTGGGGCTCGTTCGCGCGGGTGAGCGGAGCGGCGATCTCGCCGGAACGTTCGAGCGGCTGGCCAATCAGCTCGAGCGAGAGGGTGAGCTGCGCTCGAAGCTGATCTCGGCAGCGATCTATCCGGCGTTGCTCGCGCTCGTGGGAACGATCGCCGTCACATTGCTGCTGCTCTTCGTGCTGCCGCGCTTCGCGAGCGTGCTCGAAGGCGCCGGCGCACACCTCCCGCGCTCGACGGCGCTGCTGCTCGCGATCGCGACGCAGGCGCAGCGCTTCTGGCCGCTCTTCCTGCTTCCCCCGATCGCCCTCGTGATCGGAGCATTCTGGGTCAGAGACTCCTCCGCCGGACGCCACGCCTTCGCGTCGACGCTGCTCCGCCTGCCGCTCGTCGGTACGCTGCGCCGAGACATTCTCGCGGCGCGCGCGGCGCGAATGATGAGCGTGCTCCTCGCCGGCGGTGCCCCGGTGCTCAGCGCGCTCGACGACACGGCCGCGTCGCTTGCCGATCCCCTCGCGAGCGAGGACATCACACGCGTGCGTGCACGCGTCCGCGAAGGAAGCACGGTGCGTCGCGCGCTCGAAGCGTCGCCGGTGTTTCCGCCGCTGCTCGCGCAGCTCGCCGCACTCGGCGAGGAGACGGGGCGGCTCGAGGAGTTCCTGCGCAAGGCCGCCGAGCTGTTCGAGCAGCGCACGGAGCGAATGACGGCGCGCCTCGTCGCGCTCGCCGAGCCGGCGATGATCATCGTGCTCGGCATCGTCGTCGGGTCGGTTGCGCTGTCGCTGCTCCAAGCGATCTATGGCGTGAACGCGGGATCGTTCCGATGACGCGCGCGCCGCGCGGGGTGACGCTCATCGAGATCGTCGTGGTGATCGCGCTCATGGCGATCGTCGCGTCGGTGAGCGCGCCGGCGTTCAATGCATTCGAGCACGGGCACGATGCGCCGAGTGTCGATCCGGTGACCACGCTGCTCCGCCGCGCGCGCGCGACGGCGCTCGAGCGCGGACATGCGGTGACCGTGACCATCGATCCGGCGACGCGGCGCTTCTGGCTCGACGTTCCCGACACCAGCGGCCTGCTCGAGCTGCCGCCGAACGTGACGCTCTTCTCGCCGCAGGCGCGCGTGCACGAACGGTTCGAGCCGAATGGCGAAGCGACAGCCGATCCGCTGTTCGTTCGCACCGGGACGCGGTCCATTCCTGTGATCGTCGATCGGTGGAGCGGAGAGGTGACAGCCGATGCGCGCTAGGTCGGGCTTCACGCTGCTCGAAGCGGCGGTGGCGATGGCGATCATCGGCATCGTCTCGGTGGGCGCACTGTCGGCGTTTGGCGCCAATCTCCGCGCCGCCGATCGCGCGCGTCAGATGCTGCCGGCGGCGTCGCTCGCCGAAGAGAAGATGGCGCAGCTCGAGCTCGTCGATGGGCGAGTGCTTCGCATGCTCCCCGACTCGATGGCGCACGGCTCGTTCGCGGCGCCGTTCGCGAGCTACGCGTGGAAGGCGCAGGCCGCGGAGGTCCGTGGCGAGACGTCGCTCGTCGAGATCACGATTCGCATCACCTGGCCGGAAGGAAGCTACGCGATCGCACGGCGCCACTACCGTCCCGCGCAGACCAATGCCGGAGCGGGACTGTGAGAGCGCGCGCCGGCATGACGCTGATCGAGCTCGTCATCGCGCTGACGATCACGGGCTTCGCCGTAAGCGGCGGCTATGCGGCATTCGCGACGCTCGCCGATCGTCGCGCGATGGCCGACGCACGAGCGGACGAAGTCGCGCGGGGCGTCGCGGTGCGATCCACGATCACCTCCTGGCTGTCGAGCGCGCGCCTCACGATCGAAGAGGACGAGATCGTCTTTCGCGGGATCGACGGCGTGCATCGCGAGGCGTCGGGCGATCAGCCCGACGCTGATCTCACGTTCTTCACGTCGGCGCGAACGCCGCTCGGTGACGGCGGGACGATCGTTCACCTGTTCGTGCGCCGCGACTCGGCGGATCACGGGCTCGTCGCAGAGCTCTCGGAGCGCAGTGGGGCGAGATCGTTGCGCGTGACGCTCGACAGCGCCGTCGGGGGGATGCGTGCCGAATACCTTTCGAGCGTCCTCGGCTCGCCCGGGTGGACGACGAGCTGGGTGTCGACGACGATCCTGCCCGCGGGGGCGCGGCTCACGCTTCTGCCGCGGCGCGGCGACTCGCTCGCCGCGATGCTGCGTCCAATGATGACGGTCTCGCTGGAGAACGGCCGATGATGCGGCGACGCTCGGCGTTCGCGCTCATGGTGGCGCTCTGGATGCTCATCGCCATCTCGGCGGTGTCGCTGGAGATCTCGGTGTTGGCGCGCGGCCGGCGCCTTGCCGCCGCCACCACGCTCGAGCTCGGGCAGGGGGGCGGCGGGGCGGCCACGGGTGTGGTGCGAGCGGGGGCGGGGCTGGGGGGCGCGGGGGGGGCTTGGGGTGTTGGTGACGTGTTGGGACCAGACGGGGGGGGG
>CBHWBX010000130.1:0-9758 GCA_966111935.1 uncultured Gemmatimonadaceae bacterium | reverse complement strand
GCGCGAGCGACAGCGCGAGCTGCACGACGACGAGCGTGTTGCGCGTCGCGGTGTGCGAGCCGCCACCCGTACGCGTGCGCAGCATGTCGTGCAGATCGGCGCGCGACGACTGCCAGGCCGGAGCGAGGCCGAACACCAGCCCCGTGCCGATCGAGATCGCGAGCGCGAACGACAAGACCGGAATGTCGAGGCGAATGTCGGTCGGCGCGACGGGGAGCGTCGGGCCGACGAGCGCGACGAGCATCTTCACCAGTCCCATCGCCAGCACCACGCCGAGCGCGCCGCCGATCACGGAAAGCACGACGCTCTCCGTGACCAGCTGCTGCGCGATCCGTCCGCGGCCGGCGCCGAGCGCGGCGCGCACGGACAGCTCGCGGGCGCGCGACGCACCGCGCGCGAGCTGAAGGTTGGCGACGTTCGCGCAGGCGATCAGCAGCACGAGCGCAACGGCGCCGGCGATCACGAGCAGACTGTCGCGCACATTGCCGACGAGCTGCTCCTTGAGCGAGAGCACCTCTGCGCCGGTGCCGGCATTCGTCGCCGGATATTCGCTCTCGAGCTGACGGGAGATCGCCGCGATATCCTTGCGCGCCGCATCGAGCGTAACGCCGGGCTTGAGACGGCCTACGACGCCGACGCCGCGCACGCCGCGGTCGAGTCCGTGCGCGTTCGGGTAGTACGGCACGGGCAGATAGAGATCCGGCGCGCCGAGTGGAACCTGCGTATTCGGCGCGGTGATGCCGATGACGGTGAACGCCGTGCCGTTCACGACGAGCGTGCGTCCGACCATCGCCGGGTCGCTGCCGAAGCGCGAGCGCCATGCTTCGTACTGGACGACGGCGACGGGCGCCTTCGTCGGAATGTCGCTCTCGGCGTCGGTGAACAGCCGGCCCTGCGACATCTTCACGCCGATCACGCGAAAGAGACTCGCCGAGACGAACGAGCCGGTCATGCGCTCGGGCGTCTCGCCGCCGGTGATGTTCACGCTCTGGCCGCGGGACACGCCCATCTCGGCGAAGGTGTGATTGCGCGCGCGCCAGTCGACGTAGTCGGCGTAGACGACGCCTTGCCCGCCGGTGCTTCCCTGCGTCCCCCACAGGAGCACGAGCTGCTCGGGATTCTCGTAGGGGAGCGAGCGGATGAGCACCGCGTCGACGACCGAGAAGATCGCGACGTTCGCGCCGATGCCGAGCGCGAGCGTGAGCGCGGCGACGGCGGTGAACGCCGGACGGCGCAGCAGCGCGCGAACCGCGAAGCGCAGGTCCTGAAGCAGGATGTCCATGTTGTCTCTCGGATAGAAGACCTGCGTCGGCGCGACGTACGACCGTCGCTCGGCGCGGAAGAGCGCCCATGCACTCGGCGCGGTGCGCGCGAGATCCGCGGCGAGCGCGCCGGTTTCGCGCAGCGCGGCGATGCGTCCCTTGCGTCGCGCGTCGTCGAGTCGCGCACGCGCGAGCGTGGACATCTCGTCGGCGAAGCGTGAGCGGAAGGCACGCGGAAAAATCAGCATCGCGCCGCGATAGAGGCGGTCGAACAGCAGACGCGGAATCATGCGAGTCGCGGGTCGGCGATGAGCCGTTTGTCGCGCGCGATGCGCACGACGTCGACCAGACGCTGGAGCTCGAGCTCGAGGACGCGTCGGCCGAGGAGGGTGGTGCGGTAGTAGCGGCGCCGCTCGTCCTCGGCGTCGGCGCGATGCTTCGGCGACGACTCCTCGATCAGTCCGGCGGTGAGCATCCGCTGGATCGACCCGTAGAGGGTCCCCGGCCCGGCGCGGACCTGCCCCGTCGACGCCGACTCGATCTCCTGGGCGATCGCGTAGCCGTGCTTCTCTCCCTCGGACAGCGCGAGGAGGATGTGCAGGACGACGGGGGTGAGGGGGAGGTGGGTGCGCGGGTCGGGCATGGGGCTACTATATCCGTTGCGGATATAGAGCGCAAGCCGACCGGCGAGCCGGTCGGCGGATGGGCGGGCTTCGCCCGCGGAGGGGCGTCCGTTGGCCGCGGATGGGCGTCGCGCGGCGACGCGGAGAACGGCAAAGGGCGCCAGCATCAGGCGCCCTTCGGCATTTCCATCGCAGTTCGAGATTGCCAGCGCGCGCGAAGCGCGCGCCCATCCGCGGGCGAAGCCCGCCCATCCGCGAGCGTCGTCAGACGTTCGCCCTTCCGCGTCGCGAAGCGACGCCACCGGAAGACTACGTCTCCTCGCTCTCGGCGTCCGGACCGGCCTCATCCGGCCGTGGATCACGGACTTTCGGTCCCTTCTCGATTACTTCCTTGCAACAGGCCGCGAGGACCGCTTCCAGGGCCTCGATGCCGTCGTCCGTCGCTTCCAGGAACAGGTCCTTCACGACCGATTCCGCCTTCTCCAGCTGCTGGATCAGCATCTTCGCGTGCACGCGGCTCGGCATGACGCCGCACACCTTCGCGGTAATGCGGTTGCCGATCGGCTTGCGCAGCACGACGACGGCGCCGCGCTTACCGGGCTGCATGAAGTAATCGGATTTGTTGGTCGGCCGCTGCTTCTTGTTCGAGGGCCGTGCTCGTCGCTGCTGTCGTGCCATTTCGCTCCGATCTCGGCGCGGTTGCCGCTTGAACAATACATCCACCACGGGGGGCGTGCGCTACCCCGAATGATAGCAGGGCGGCAGGGCGGGGAGTGAGCACGCTTCGTGCTTTAGCTCCGTCCGAACCCGTTGGAGGTTGTTTTGAAGAAGCTACTGCTGCTGGCAGCCGCCGCGAGCCTCATGGCGGCATGCGCCGAATCGTCCACTGCCCCGACGTCGTCGAGCCGGAAAGCCGCCAATTCCCGCTCGAGCGCGGATCTGATCTGCGACAGCGGCTATCTCGTCGCCTACGACGAGATGGGCAATCCGTATTGCGCGCCGGAGGGACGCGCCGCGTCGCAGCCGATGCTGTCGCCGACGGTCAAGCCGTAGCAGTGGATTCAGGTCCGTCTTCACCGCGCTGATCGAGCGCGGCGAGACGGGTTACCAGGCGCGCGAGCAGCGGGGCATCGCCCGCGGCGGTTGCCAGCTCGCGCGCGCGACCGTAGCAGCGCGATGCCGTTTCGGCGTCGCCTTTCAGCTCACTCATCTCGCCCATGATCTCCAGGCATTCTGCCTGGCGCACCGGGTTGCGAGCGCTCGTGAAGTGTCCGAGCGCCTCGGTGAGCAGCGATTCCGCGGCGTCGAACTCCTTGAGCGCGACGAACGCCGCCGCCTGGTTCTGCACCCCGACGAGCAGGGAGTCGAGCGCGTTCAGACGCCGCGCGATCGCGATGCCTTCCTGGCCGATGTCGATCGACCGGCGCGCATCGCCGCGATCGAGCGCCGCGCGCGCGGCATTGATCAGCGCCACCGCGAGCCCGATCTCGTAGCTCGCCGATCGGAACGCAGCGATCGATTCATCGAAATACTCGTCGGACCGCTGGAAATCCCCGCGCTCGGCGGCTCCACGTCCGAGGTTCTGCAGCGTGATCCCGCGAACGCGTGGAGACTGGGCGATGCGGATCGCGCGCCGGCAGATCACGTCCGCCTCGTCGAAGCGGCCCTGCATCTGGAGTGATCCGATCTCGACGTTCAGCGCCTCGGCGGCGAGATCCGACTCGCCGGCCTCCTCGGCGAGGCGCACCGCTTCCTCCGCCTCCGCGTGCGCGAAGTCCCACTCGGCGCGGCTGCGGTGCACGCGGGCGATGCGGAGATGCGCCTCGACCTGCTCGATCGGCGTGTCGCTTGCGGCGAGGGCGTCCCGATAGGCGTCGAGCGCTCGATCGAGGGTTCCGCCCTGTTCGAACCGGAATCCGCGCTCGAGATGCGCACGAGCAGCGGACAATCCCCAGCTCGGGTCGGAAAACGATTCCATCACGTCGGGATCGGCGAGGTCTGTTTCAGGACTTGTCTGAACAATAGCTTATGACTGTCCACTTCGCTCACCCTCTCTGGAGTAAGGCAATGGACGAAAAGCAGCTCGCCAAGCTGGTGAAGAAGACCGTCGCCAAGGCCAACCAGCCGAAGCGCCCCCAGAATCGAACGTACGATCCGACGCTCGACGTGACGCGTCGGCCGCAGACCGAGAAGGACGACGAGGCGCAGGAGCTGTTCGATCAGATGAAGCGCCGCGAGTTCTAGCGGCGCTCAGGGGACGGAGGCCTTCGAGTCGGCGCTGCGCTTGTCGTTGGCGCCGTAGGCCACGCCGTCCTTCACGATGATCGAGTGGCCGTCGCCCTGGCCGCCCCCGAACTTCACGGTGTATCCCATCGCCGTGAGGCGCTGGGTCGTCGAGTCGGGGATCGCGTTCCGCTCGAACGTCACCTCATCCGGCAGCCACTGATGGTGGAAGCGGGGCGCGGCCACCGCGCCGCGGACGGCCCTGCCGACCGCCGGGGCGTCGAGAATGATCTCCGTGACGGTGTTGATGATCGTGCGCCCACCGGGCGACCCGGTGACCATGAACAGCTTCCCGTTCTTCGTCACGATCGTCGGGCTCATCGAGCTGAGCATGCGCTTGCCCGGCGCGATGAGGTTCGCCGGCGTGCCGATGTCGCCGGTGAGATTCGTCTCGCCCGGCTTCTTGTTGAAGTCGCCCATCTCGTTGTTGAGGATCATCCCGGTTCCGCTCACGACGACGTGTGAGCCGAACCCGCCCTCGAGCGTGAAGGTGTTCGACACCGCGTTGCCCGCGGCATCGACGACCGAGAAGTGCGTGGTCTCGTCATGCTCGTTCGACGCGACGGCCGTGACGATGTCCTTACCGAGCTCGACGCTGCTCGACGCGCGCGTCGGATCGATCGTCTTCGCGAGCGTCTTCGCATACGCCTTCGAGGTCAGGCGCTCGAGCGGCATGTTCTTCACGAAATCCGGATCGCCCAGGTAGCGCGCGCGATCGAGATAGGCCCGGCGCATCGCTTCGATCTGGTAGTGCAAGGTCTGCGGCGACATCGCGCCGGTCTTCGCGAGATCGAACTGCTCGAGGATGTTGAGCATCTCGACCATCGCCACGCCGCCGCTGCTCGGGGGCGGCATCGTGATCAGCTCGTAGCCGTGATAGGTGCCGCGGATCGGCGCGCGGACCTTCGCCTGATACTCGGCGAGGTCGCGCTTCGAGATCAGGCCGCCGTGCGCCGCCATGGCCGCGGCGATGCTGTCGGCGATCCAGCCGGTGTAGAAGGCGTTCGGGCCTTTCGTCGCGATCGCGCGCAGGGTGCGTCCGAGATCGCGCAGCTTGATCGTGTCGCCGGCGGCCCACTCGCCGCCGCCGGGCTTGCCGTAGGCGGCGACGGATGCCGGATACTGCGCCATGCGTCCCGCGACTTCGCGATTCAACGACTGCGCGAGCGCTGGTGAAAGGACGAAGCCGTTCTCGGCGAGTCCGACGGCCGGCATCACGACGTCCTTCCACGGGAGCTTGCCGAAGCGCTTGTGCGCGAGCGCGAGTCCGCGGACGGTGCCCGGTACGCCCGGCGCGAGATAGCCGGTCGCCGTGAGCTGACGCGCGATCTTGCCGGTCGAGTCGAGATACATCGTCCGAGTCGACTTGAGCGGCGCGCGCTCGCGATAGTCGATCGTCACGGCCTGACCCTTCGCCGTCCGCACGACCATGAACCCGCCGCCGCCGATGTTGCCGGCGCTCGGGTGCGTGACGGCGAGCGCGAACGCCGTCGCGACGGCGGCGTCGATCGCGTTGCCGCCCTTCTTCAGGATCGACGCGCCGACGTCGCTCGCGGGCGCGGACGTCGACACGACCATGCCCTGCTTCGACGCCGTCACATCGGCGGGTTGCTGCGCAGCGAGCGCGGGGGCGACCAACAGACCAATGAGCCCGGCGCGCGGAATGTTTCGAACCATGAATGACTCTCGACTGACCGTTGTAAGGGAACTTACAGAACCACGCCGAGCACTGTCGAGACAGGGGGCCGCGCGCCAGCTTTACCGTACCTCCAGGGAGACCCACCCATGTCGACCAATCGTCGCACCTTTCTCAAGACGTCCGCGGTCGCTGCCGGCGCCCTCGGCCTCGACGCCCTGCCGAAAGGGGCGTTCGCCCAGCCTCTTCGCGACGCCGAAGCGCCGTCGCGGATCGAGCGGGCCGCGAAGCCGCTGAGCATTCTCATTCTCGGCGGCACGGGCTACACCGGGCCGGAGCAGGTCGAGTACGCGATCGCGCGCGGCCACACCGTCACGCTGCTCAACCGCAATCGCACGCGTCCGGACTTCTTCAAGGGAAAGGTCGAGCAGCTGATCGGCGACTTGAACACCGACGTGAGCGCGCTCAAGGGTCGGAAGTTCGACGTCGTGATCGACAACCCGACGACGTCGCCGCGCTGGGTGCGCAACGTCGGCGAGTACATGAAGGGGAACACCAACCACTACATCTTCATCTCCACGATCTCGGCATACGCGAGCGACAAGAACGCGTGGGCCGACGAGAGCGACCCGACGGCGCCGCTCCCGGCGGGACTCGATCCCTATGCGCCGGCCACGCCCGACGGCATGGGACGCGTCGCGCCCTACGGGCCGCTCAAGGCGGAGTCGGAGCGCGAGGTGATGCGGACGTATCCGGATCGCTACACGATCATTCGTCCGGGGCTCATCGTCGGCCCGCTCGATCGGAGTGATCGCTTCACCTACTGGCCCTATCGGATCGACAAGGGCGGTGAAGTCCTCGCCCCGGGCGACGGGAACGATCCGGTGCAGATCATCGACGTTCGCGATCTGGCCGAATGGATGATTCGCGTCGCCGAGAATCGGACGCTGGGGGTGTTCAACGCGACCGGACCGGTGAAGCCGCTGACGATGGCCGAGCTGCTCTACGGCATTCGCGCGGTGACGACGTCGGGCGCGCAGTTCACCTGGGTCCCGTGGACGTTCCTGAACGAACAGAAGGTCCGCGGCTGGCGCGACATGCCGGTGGTGGTCCAGGACCGTCCGGAGAACGTCGCGTTCTCGCGCCGCGACATCTCGAAGGCCGTCGCGGCCGGACTGACGTTCCGTCCCCTCGCCGTGACCGCCAAGGACACGCTCGACTGGAACAAGACGCGCTCGGCCGCCGACCTCGACGCGCTCGCGAACGGAAAGGTCGCCGGCATCAGCGCCGAGCGTGAGGCGGAAGTGTTGAAGGCGTGGAAGGCCAAGCAGGGCGCGGCGCCGAAGTGATCGACGCGCCGATGCACGAGACGAAGGAAGGGACGTTGCACCGCTGGCTGCGGCGCGTCGTCGACGTCCGGCAGGACGAAGTCCGCGCGATGCTCGCGTCGTTCGCGTTCTTCTTCTTTCTGTTGAGCAGCTACTTCGTGCTGCGCCCGATCCGCGACGCCGTTGCGGCGGCGTCGGGCGTGACCAAGCTGCCGTGGCTGTTCGCGGGCACGCTGACCGTCACGCTCATTTGCAATCCGCTGTTCTCGTGGCTCGTCGTGCGCTTTCCGGTGCGGCGCGTCATCCCGATCTCGTACCACTTCTTCACGGTCAGCTTTCTCGCCTTCTTCGCGGTGCTGCGCTTCGTCTCGACGGGCGAGGGATCAACGGTTGATGTATGGATGGGACGCGCGTTCTTCGTCTGGACGACGGTGTTCGCGCTGTTCAATACGTCGATCTTCTGGTGTCTGATGGCGGACGCGTTTCGCAGCGAGCAGGCGAAGCGGCTGTTCGGGTTTATCGGCGTGGGCGGGACGATCGGGTCGATCGTCGGATCGGCGGCGACGGCGTCGCTCGCGCCGGTGTTCGGCGCCGTGAACATGCTGCTCGTCTCGTCGGCGCTGCTCCAGCTCGCGATCCTGGTCGTGACGCGCTTCCCGCTCGCGTCGGCGGGGCACGACGCGCAGGGCCCGTCACGAGACGATGAGGTGATCGGCGGCAGCGTATGGTCGGGATTCACACACATCATGAAGTCGCCGTACCTGCTCGGCATCTGCGCGTTCATGCTGTTCTACGTGTTCGGGTCGACGGTGCTGTACTTCGCGCAGTCGGAGCTCGTCGGAAAGCTCTACACGACGGCGACGGCGCGCACGACGATCCTGGCGCGCCTCGAGCTGATCACCCAGGTGCTGACGGTGATCACGCAGGTGTTCTTCACCGGCCGGATCATCCGCTGGCTCGGGCTGGCGGCGGCGCTGGCGATCCTGCCAGCGATGAGCGTGCTCGGCTTTGGCGCGATCGGCGCGATGGCGGTGTTTCAGGTCGTCGCGGTGTTCACGGTCCTGCGTCGCGCGACGAACTTCGCGATCATGAATCCGGCGATGGAAGTGCTGTTCACCGTCGTGAAGCGCGAGGACAAGTACAAGGCGAAGAACGTCATCGAAACGTTCGTGTATCGCGGCGGGGACCAGCTCGCCGCGTGGGCCTACGCGGGACTCGCCGCGCTCGGGCTTGGGCTCGCCGGGATCTCGTGGGTCGCGGTGCCGCTTTCGGCGCTCTGGCTCACGCTCGGCGTGTGGCTCGGACGCCGCCAGGGCGAACTGGCCGCGGCGACGACGGATAAGCAACTTTGGGAGAACGGCCCGATGTCGGGACGACGTCTCCGCGAACCTTCTCGACAAGCGTCATGACCTCGACGACGATCACCATCCCGCGTCCGCATGCGGACGAGCATCTCGAGTATTACGGCAAGTACATCGAAAAAGTCCCCGACGGCGATCTGGTGTCGCTGTTGCGGGAGCAGGTGATGGACACGGTCGCGCTGCTGCGCGATCTGAGCGATGCACAGGGCAACTCGGCGTACGCGCCGGGGAAGTGGTCGATCAAGGAAGTGCTCGGCCACGTCATCGACACGGAGAAGGTGATGGCCTATCGCGCGCTCACCTTCGCGCGCGCGCCGGGCTCGGAGCTGCCGGGGTTCGACGAGAACGCGTGGACGCCGGCGGGGAAGTTCAAAGCGCGGACGATCGGCGACCTCCTCGAGGAGCTCGAGGTCGTGCGCGCGACGACGACGCACTTCGCGCGTCATCTCGACACCGAGACGCTCACCCGTCGCGGGCGGGCGAACGGCGCCGAGGTGAGCGTGCGCGCGCTGCTGTACATCATCGCGGGACATGAACGGCACCACGTCGGATTGCTGCGCGAGCGCTATCTGGTCCGCTGACCACCGCGGCCGCGCTCGACGCGCATACGTCGAGGGGGGCGAGTCATAATGCGCAGGTGGTTCACCAAGAACGCGAAGACGATCGTCGTCGCGAGCACGGTGTTCAGCGTCGCCACGCACGCGACGCTGATCACCGCGTGGGTCATCGGCACTCTGCCGTCGCCGGAGCTGCCGCGCGACGCGATCGCCAATCACGTCTTCTACCTTCCCCCGCCGGACAAGGTCGTGAGCCAGGCGGGATCGGGAAAGTCGCTCGCCTACGTTCGCGTCGCTGCCGAAGGCACGGGGAGCGGCGAAGGCGCGCGTCTCGCCGGTGACGCGCGTCCGACGGCGGTCGACGAGACGCTCGGCCGCAACACGCCGCCGACGCCGGACAGCGTGACCGCCCAGGAAGTCGCACCGACCGAGGGTCAGGATTCGGTCTACTCGGTCATCGACGTCGATACCACCGTGAAGCGCATGCCGAGCAGCGCCGCGCCGGCGTATCCGTTATCGTTGCTGCGCGCGCACGTCGAGGGATACGTGAACGCGCAGTACGTCGTCGACACCACCGGGCTCGCCGACACGGCGTCGTTCACGGTGATGCAGGCCACGCATCGCGAGTTCGTGACCGCGGTGAAGGAAGCGCTGCCGCACATGCGCTTTCAACCGGCGAAGATCGGCCCGATGAAGGTCAAGCAGCTC
>CBHWBX010000129.1:0-9770 GCA_966111935.1 uncultured Gemmatimonadaceae bacterium | reverse complement strand
GGATCTGAGAGTTGCGTGGATCGGGGAGCGAGGATCGGGGAGCCGTGATCGGGAGCGGGGAGCGGGGAGCGTGAGAAACCCGCTCCCCGTTCGTGGTTCTGGGATTTGCCACGTGGCACATTTGTGAGACGGGAGATGGAAATGGGAGGGCGCTCGATGTGCCACGTGGCACATTCCGACTCACGACGCGCGATCCACGATCCGGATCCGCCTGCTCCCCGTTCCCCGACTCCCGTTCCCCACGTAGATTGGCCGACCTGACGGCCGCGATCGCAGCAGGGGGACGCTCCCCGCGCGGCCGAGTTTCCCCAGCATCCCGGACATCGTGGCCCGCGTCATCGCGATCGCGAACCAAAAGGGCGGCGTCGGTAAAACGACTACTGCCGTCAACCTCGCCGCCTCCCTCGCCGCCGCCGAGCAGCGAACCCTCCTGATCGACGGGGACCCCCAGGGCAACGCCACCAGCGGCATCGGCGTCGCCAAGGACGCCTTCCAGGCGACGGTCTATCAGGTCCTCCTCGGCGAACGCTCCATCGCCGAAACCATCCTCCACGACGTCCAGTTCAAAGCCCTCGACGTCGTGCCCGCCACGCCAGACTTGGCCGGCGCCGAAGTCGAGCTCGTCGATCGGGAGGGCAGAGAGCGCATCATGCGCTCCGCTGTCGCCAGCGTCGCCGATCAGTACGACTTCATCCTGATCGATTGTCCGCCGTCGCTGAGCCTCATCACGGTGAACATGCTCGGGGCCGCCGACTCGGTGCTGATTCCACTCCAGTGTGAGTACTACGCCCTCGAGGGACTCTCGCAGCTCCTCAACACCGTTCACCTGATCCAGCAGAGCATCAATCCGCAGCTGGCGATCGACGGCGTGCTGCTGACGATGTACGACGCGCGGCTCAACCTGTCCCGGCAGGTTGCCGACGAGGCGCGCGAGTATTTCGGAAACAAGGTCTTCGATACCGTGATCCCGCGAAACGTCCGGCTCGCTGAGGCCCCCAGCTTCGGAAAGCCGATCATCCTCTACGACGTCGCATCGATCGGTGCCCAGGCCTACATGAACGTCGCCAAAGAGCTCCTGTCGAGGCACAAATGACCCCAGAAAAGCCAAGACTCGGCAAGGGACTCGGCGCCCTGCTCGGCAACGTTGCGACGGCGGCAGAGCCGACCGCGGCCGTTCCGGCGTCCGATCTCCAGCGTATCGCGATCTCGCGGATCCGGCCCAACCCGTACCAGCCGCGCCACGAGTTCGACCCGGCCGAGCTCGCGGAGCTCGAGGCCTCGCTCAAAGCGAGCGGCCTCCTCCAACCGATCAGCGTCCGGCGGCGCGGCGACGCCTTCGAGCTCATCGCCGGCGAGCGTCGCCTGCGCGCGGCGACCAACCTGGGCTGGTCCGAGATCTCGGCGATCGTCCGCGACTTCGACGACCAGACGATGCTCGTGCTCGCGCTCGTCGAGAATCTCCAGCGAGCCAACCTCAACGCGATCGAAGAAGCGCGCGGCTACCGCCGGCTCCTCGACGAATTCAAGCTGACCCAGCAGCAGGTTGCAGAAGTCGTCGGCAAGGATCGGACGACGGTGACCAACCTGCTCCGCGTGCTCACGCTGCCCGAGCCCGTCCAGGCAATGGTCGAGAGCGGCGAGCTGACGAGCGGCCATGCCCGCGCGCTCCTTGCACTCCCCGCACCGCACAATCCGGTCGACCTCGCCAAGGAAGCCGCGCTCGTTCAGATGAGCGTACGCGAGCTCGAGCGCCGGGTTCGCGAGCTCAGCGGTGCGCCGCCGCTCGCCAAGCCCGACAAGGCAACGTCTGGTGCTAGCGTCCAGCCGAGCCCGATTACAGCTCCGAACGCGGACCCGGCCGTCAGACGCCTTGAAGACGATCTCCGCCGTCAGCTCCAGACCGACGTCCGGATCACGCTCAGCGGGCCCGAGAAGGGCAAGATCGAACTGACCTTCTACTCGAACGAAGATCTGGACCGCCTCCTCGATATGATACTCGGCGAGCGCCGGAGAGATTTCTAGACATTATTGCGCCGCTGTCGCGCCATCATTCCGTCGTGAACGTACGATACGAACGACAGAATTCCGTTATACAAACGCCATGAAGATCACAAACATTGCCTTGATCGCGTCGGCGCTCGCCGTCGTTGCCTGCTCATCCAAGAAGACCGCCGCGACCGCCGACTCGTCGAAGTCCGGCTTCAAGGTCGCGCTCCTGACGCCGGGGCCCGTCTCCGATCAGTCGTGGAATGCCGGTGCGTACCAGGGCCTCATGCGCATCCGAGACAGCCTCGGCGCCCAGGTGAGCAACATTCAAACGAAGACCCCCGCCGAGTTCGAGGAGAACTTCCGGCAGTACGGGACGCAGGGGTACACCCTCGTCTTCGGACATGGCTTCGAGTACCAGGACGCCGCCAAGCGCGTCGCGCCTGAATTTCCGAAGACGATCTTCGTCACGACCTCCGGCTCGACCGAAGGACAGAACCTCGCCGGCATGACGTTCGGCTTCGCCGACGCTTCGTATCTCGCCGGACTGCTCGCCGCCTCGATGACGAAGTCGAACAAGATCGGCGTGATCGGCGGACAGGAGCTTCCACCCGTCGTCGAGAGCTTCAAGGCGTTCGAGCAGGGCGCGCATGCGGCCAACCCGGCGATCAAGGTCGTCACCTCGTACATCGGCAACTGGGACGACGTGAACGCCGGGAAAGAGCAGGCGCTCGCACAGCTCGCGCAGGGCGCCGACGTCATCTTCCAGAACGCCGACGCCGCCGGCCTTGGCGTCTTCCAGGCGGCGCGCGAGAAGAAGACTGCGTATGTCATCGGCTCGAACTCGAACCAGAATTCGGTCGCGCCCGACGTCACGCTGGGCAGCGTCGTGATCGACCTGCCGCTCGCGTTCATGACGATCGCCCGGGAAGTGAAGGCGGGGACATTCAAGCCGCGCGTCGTCGAGCTGGGTGAGGCCAGCCACGTCGTCACGCTCGTCCTGAATCCGACGCTCGAGCCGAAGATCCCGGCCGCCGCGCGGACGAAGATCGATTCGCTGCAGACGAAGATGCTCGCCGGCGAGTTCACCGTCGCCGTGCACGGCGACTCCACCGCGGCAAAGCGCTGATATGCCGGCGCTCGCCCAGATCGCGTCGTTTCTCGACGAGACGCTGAACATCGCCGGCATTCCTGACTACTCGAATGCGGTCAACGGTGTGCAGGTCGCCAACCTCGGAGACATCGAGCGCGTCGCGACCGCGGTCGACTTCTCGACCGAGACGGTCAACGGCGCGATCAACGCCGGTGCGCGCCTGCTGCTCGTGCATCACGGGATGTTCTGGAGCGGCGTACAGCCGATCACCGGCTTCCGCCATCAACGACTCTGGTCGCTGATTACCCATGACGTCGCGGTCTATTCGGCGCACCTGCCGCTCGACGTGCATCCGGTGCTCGGCAACAACGCGCTGCTCGCGAAGCGACTCGGGCTCGTTCCGTCGAGCGGCTTCTTCAAGTATCAGTCGATCGACGTCGGGCTCGCCGGCGAATCCGACGTTCCCACGCGTGTTCTCGCCGAGAAGGCGGGCGACCTCGCCGCGGAGTTTCGTGGCACATTGGTCACGACGCCATTTCCGACCGACCGGCGCACGCGCCGCTGGGCGATCTGCACCGGTTCCGGCGCCGACTCCGCGTCGCTCCGCGAAGCGGCGCAGCGCGGCATCGACACGCTCATCGTGGGTGAAGGTCCGCACCACACGTCCGTGGAAGCGCGTGAGCTCGGGATCGTCGTGCTCTACGCGGGACACTACGCCACCGAGACGCTCGGCGTCCGCGCGCTGGGAGGGCTGCTCGAAGAACGCTTCGGTGTAACCTCCACGTTCATCGACGCGCCGAGCGGCTTGTGAGCGCGAGCGCCGCCCTCTCGCTGGCGGGAATCACGAAGCGATTCGGCCGCGTGACGGCGGTGGACGATGTGTCGCTGGAAGTGCGTCCCGGCAC
Organism: uncultured Gemmatimonadaceae bacterium; assembly: GCA_966111935.1. Classification (GTDB taxonomy): domain Bacteria; phylum Gemmatimonadota; class Gemmatimonadetes; order Gemmatimonadales; family Gemmatimonadaceae; genus JAQBQB01. The sequence continues at coordinate 5,786 of CBHWBX010000129.1, read as the reverse complement.
GGTGCACGCGCTGCTCGGCGAGAACGGTGCGGGGAAGAGCACCCTCATGCGCGTGGCGTTCGGCATGCTCACGCCGGACGCGGGCGAAATCCGACTTCGCGGAGGCACACGCCATTTCGCGTCGCCCGCCGATGCGATCGACGCCGGCGTTGGGATGGTGCATCAGCATTTCACCAATGTTCCGGCGATGACCGTCGCCGAAAACGTCGCGCTGGGACGACGCGGGCGGTACGACGCGCGCGAGGCCGCGGCGCATGTTCGCGAGATCGGCGCGCGCGCCGGCCTGGTTCTCGATCCCGGTGCGCGCGCTGCCGAGTTGTCCGTGAGTGCGCAGCAGCGACTCGAGATCGTGAAAGCGCTCGGACGCGACGCACGTACCCTGATTCTCGACGAACCGACGGCGGTCCTCGCGCCAACCGAAGCGGACGATCTGCTCCGTTGGCTGCGCGCCTTCGCGAACGAAGGGAACGCGGTCGTTCTGATCACGCACAAGCTACGCGAAGCACTTGCCGTCGCGGACGATGTCACGGTGATGCGGCGCGGGCGCGCGGTCTTGTCCTCATCGACCACGGGAATGAGCACGGAAGCGCTCGCGGTCGCGATCGTCGGCGAGACGGTCACCCGGGGAAGCACACACGGGGCGACGAGCGGATCGGTGGTCGCCGAGATGCGGAGCGTCGAGCTGGCGGACGATCGTGGTGTGCTCACGGCGCGCGACATCTCGCTCACCGTGAGCGCCGGCGAGATCGTCGGCATCGCCGCGGTCGAAGGGGCCGGGCAGCGCGAGGTCGTGCGCGCACTTGCACGCCGCCTCGATCCGCGCAGCGGTGACGTGCGATTGACGGGAAGCGTCGGCTTAGTTCCCGAGGATCGCCACGCCGACGCGCTGGTGCTCGACTTCTCGCAGGTCGAGAACGTCGTCCTCGCCGGTGCGGGCGGGCGGAGCGGCGTCATCGACTGGAAAGCCGAACGCGCGACCACCGAGCGACTGGCTGCCACCTTCGACGTGCGCGGCGGCGAACCCGATCAGCCGGTGCGTGCGCTCTCCGGCGGCAACCAGCAGAAGCTCGTACTCGCGCGGGAGCTCGAAGGGAAACCGTCACTCGTCGTCGCCGAGAATCCGACGCGCGGCTTGGACATTCGCGCGACGGCGGACGTGCACGCGCGGCTCCGTGAGGCGGCGGCGAACGGCGCCGGCGTCGTCGTGTACTCGAGCGATCTCGACGAAGTGCTCGAGCTGGCCACGCGTGTCGTGGTGATGCACGCCGGTCACATCGTTCCAGTGCCACACGATCGCGAGGCCGTCGGCCGCGCAATGCTCGGAGTCTCATGAGTTCCGCGACCGGTTGGTCGAGCGACGCTCGAAGCACCCTGAATCCCTCGGCCACGCCCGCGGTGGATTCGCATCCGTCGCGGTGGCGCATGCTCGCCCTGCTCGCCGCGGCGGAGCTGCTCGGCATGTCGCTGTGGTTCTCGGCGAGCGCCGTTGCCGCGCCGCTCGCCGCGCGCCTTTCGATCACCGCCGAGCGCGCGGTCTGGCTCACGCCGATGGTGCAGCTGGGATTCGTCTTCGGCACCGCGATCGCCGCGATCCTCAACCTCGCCGACATCTTCCCGTCGAAGCGGTATTTCACCGTCGCGGCAATCGCCGGCGCGGCACTCAATGCGGCGATCCTCACGACGACACACTTCGGCATCGCGCTCGGGCTGCGATTCCTCACCGGCTTCGCGCTTGCCGGTGTCTATCCGCCGGCGATGAAGATGGCCTCGACCTGGTTTCGCGCGCGGCGCGGACTGGCGATCGGCACCGTCGTCGGCGCGTTGACCGTGGGCAAGGCGACGCCCTATCTCATCCACGCGTTCCCGGACGCCGGGATCGCGACGGTGATTCTCGCCGCGTCGGCGTGCGCGCTGATCGCGGCGGCGCTGATCGGCCTCTTTTATCAGGACGGGCCATACCCATTCCCGCCGCGACCGTTCTCGTGGAGCCTCGTGACCACGGTGACGCGCACGCCGGATTGGCGCCTCGCGACCGGCGGCTATCTCGGGCACATGTGGGAGCTCTATTCCTTCTGGAGCTGGATTCCGCTCTTCATTGCCGAGAGCCTCGTCGCGAACGGCGCACCGCGCGATGCACACACGGCGTCGCTCTCGTCCCTCGTGGCGTTCGGGACGATCGCCGTGGGCGGACTCGGATGCATCTGGGGCGGACTCTCCGCCGACGCGCGCGGCCGTGAACGTCTGGTGATCCAATCGCTCGTTCTGAGCGGCGCCTGCGCGCTGCTCATTCCGTTCGTATTCGGAAAGAGCCTGATCGCGCTCGCGCCGCTCGCGCTCGCGTGGGGCTTCTTCGTGATCGCCGACTCGGCGCAGTTCAGCGCACTGGTGACTGAATCGGTCGAGCCTCACGCCGTGGGCACTGCGCTGACCATTCAGACCTCGCTCGGCTTCCTTCTCACCTCGATGTCGACGCTGCTCGTCTATCCGATCGTGAGCCTGGTCGGTTGGAGATGGCTGTTCCCGGTCCTCGCGGCCGGTCCGGTCTTCGGCATCGGGATGATTCGCAAGCTCGCGGCGCACCGGCGAGCACGCGCCGCGGCCTGATGTTCGGTGACGCGCTCAGCGCGCTCTTCTCGGGCGCGTTCGGATCGTGGTACGCGTTCGGATCGGGAACGCTCGTTCGCGCGACGCCACTCATCCTCACCGGGCTCGCCGTCGCGATCGCGTTTCGCGCCGGTGTGTTCAATATCGGCGCCGAGGGACAGTTCATCGTCGGGGCGGCGGCGGGGGCTGCGACCGCGCTGGCTCTCGGCACGCTGCCGGCAGTGCTGCTGATTCCGATTGTGCTCGCGACCGGCGCGATCGCCGGAAGCGTCTGGGCATCGATCGCCGCGCTGCTGCGCGTGCGCTTTCACGTCCTCGAAGTCATCAGCACGATCATGCTGAACTTCGTGGCGTTGTACCTGGCCTCGTATCTCGTTCGCGGTCCGCTCCAGGAACCGACGCACATCTATCCGCAGACGTCCTCGTTCGGCGACCATGCGCGGCTGCCGCGGTTCGGGCCGTCGACGAGGCTCCACCTCGGATTTGCGATTGCCGTCGCCGCGTGCCTGGTCGCGTGGTGGGTGATGCGATATACGGCCGCCGGCTTTCGACTGCGCGCTACCGGCGCGAATCCCCGCGCGGCCGCTTCGGCGGGATTGATCGACGTCGCACAGACTACCATTAGCGCCTTTCTCGTCAGCGGCGCGCTCGCCGGACTCGCCGGCGCGATCGAAGTGACGGGCGTGACATACGCCTTGTACGAGAACGTGTCACCCGGTTACGGCTTCACCGCGATCGCCGTCGCGCTGCTCGCTCGGCTCGATCCGATGATCGTGATCCTTACCGGGATCGCATTCGGCGCGCTCGAGGCCGGGGCGACGGCGATGCAGCGCGATGCCGGCGTTCCGTCGGTGATCGTGAGCGTCATCGAAGCGGCAATCATTCTCGCGATCGTCGCGATCGACCGCATCCGTGCGCGCCGACGGAACCTCGCCGCATCATGACCGGTCCCCTCGACGCCTTCGCCGAGGCAACGGTTCGCACCGCGACGCCGCTGGCGCTCGCCGCGCTCGGCGAGGTCGTGGTCGAGCGCGCGGGGGTGATCAACATCAGTCTCGAGGGCATCATTCTCGCCGGCGCGTTCGGAGGGTTGATCGGCGCAACGCACGCGGGCCTCGCCGGCGGCTTCGCGGCCGCGGTACTGGGCGGACTGACGATGGGCCTCGTGTTCGCGCTGTTCACCGTGGTGTGGATGCGCGCCGATCAGATCATCACCGGCACGGCGATCACGCTGCTCTCGGTCGGTCTCACCGGGACGCTGTATCGCGCGATCTACGGCGCCACCGGTGCGGCGCTCTCGATCCCCACGGCCGGTCCGATGCCGATCCCGATTCTGTCGCGCATCCCCATGATCGGATCGGGCTTCTTCAATCAGCCGCTCACGACGTACGCGGCGATGCTGATCGCACCTGCCGTGTGGTGGTGGATGTTCCGAACGCAGTCGGGGCTCGGGCTCCGCGCCGTCGGCGAGTCGCCCGACGCCGCGCGTGCTGCCGGTATTCGCCCGGTGCGGGTGCAGCTCGCGGCGCTCTGCTTCGGCGGCATGATGGGCGGGCTCGCCGGCGGGACGCTCGTGCTGTCGCAGGCAGGCACCTTCGTCGAGAACATGTCGGCCGGCCGCGGATTCATCGCGATCGCCATCGTCGTCCTGGGGCGGTGGCATCCGATCGGTGCAGCACTGGCGGCGTTGATCTTCGGTGCGGCGAGCGCGCTGCAGTTCCTTCTACAGTCGCTGGGGCTCGCGCTGCCGTATCAGCTCTTTCTCGCGCTGCCGTACGTGATCACACTCGCCGCGCTCGCCGGAGTGGCCGGCCAGGTACGCGCCCCGGCGGCACTCGGACGCTCCGACACCTAGAGCGTCAGCACTGACGGCGCGGGCTCAGCCAGCGCTGACGCCAGCGCCCGTCGTCCCCGCGCTCGATCAACGCGTACGCTGTCGCATCACCGAAGTCGCGCGCGAGGATCAGTGCGAGATTCTTGCTCGATCCGAGCAACGCCGCCGCAAGGAGCTCCTGGTTCTGGATCGTCTCTTCCGGACCATAGGAGCGCTCCGAGTAGACCGTCGTGTAGGTCGAGTCGGACCGCGAGCCTTCGGCGATGAGGAAGGTGTGCTCCTGGAGCGGCGTCGCCTCCTGATTGAGGTGCCGATCGAGGGCCCCGATCACGACCGGTGCGCCGGAAGGCAAATTGATTCGCCAGAGCGACCGCACGACGAACGGCAATCCGGAGAAGCGGCCCGCGGTATCGTTCGGCAGCGCCGAGGCGAGACGATTCATCCACACGACGAACGACGCCGAGTCCGCGCGAGAGATCGATTCAATTGAATCAGTCGAAACCGGCGAGATCACGCCGCCGACGAAGCCGACGGCCCACGGCTTCGGAGGCGGGGCAGCATCGAGTGTGGCGACGATGCAACCGTTCGCCGACGGCGCGACCGAGGGGAGCGACGCCGTTTGCACCGTGCCGCTGCGCGAAAAGAGCGTGACGTCGGCCGGATGCGGAAGGGCGGCGAGCGTAGCCTCGGCGGCGCCCGTATCGGGCACGACGATGCGCGCCTGGGTCGGATCTTCGCCGACAACGAGGAGCACCGGACCCGCGCTCGGATCCCAGCTTTGCGCCGTCACTCGCGCCACGGAATCGGCGGGCGTTACAGGACGGACCGCCATCGTATCGAGCGGCGGCGGTGTCTTTGCCCGTTCACACGCGGACAACGTGAGCGCAACGATCAGCGCACTGGTACGGCGAAACGACGTCATTACTGATAATTTGAATCGATGGGTGCACGCGTCAACAGCCGGCGTCGCACTCGACGTCGAGCGGTGTGACGCGCGGCACGTCCGCGCACTTCTCGTGGAGCCCGCATGGCCCATCCGCAACACGCGCCTCCGATCATCCGCTTCGACGGCGAGATCCGTCCGGTACGCCGCGCGCCACGCACGGAGCGACTGAGCTGGGCGCTGTACGACTTTGCGAACACGATCTTCTCGATGAACATCGCGTCGCTCTACTTCGCCGTCTGGCTGGTGAGCGACCTCGGTGTCTCCAACACCATGGACGCGGTCGCGAACGCCGTCGCATCCATCATGGTCTTCCTGTCAATTCCCGTGCTCGGCGCACTTTCCGACGCGCGCCGCCGCCGGAAACCGTGGGTGGTCGGGTTCACGCTGCTGTCCTGCGTGTCG
>CBHWBX010000128.1:0-9776 GCA_966111935.1 uncultured Gemmatimonadaceae bacterium | reverse complement strand
CCGGCGTCACGTCGGCGACCGGTGTCCCGAAGACCTTGTTGAGCTGCTGACGCCAGAGTGCCGCGCGGAACAGGGCGCCGCCTTCCGAGACTTCCGGTGAGTCGAACACCGCCCGCGACTTTCCGCGCAGGCGGCTCACCCAGCTGAGATCGGTGTCGTCGAGGGCGAGCGATGCGGTCGGCTGTCGCTCGCCGCCATGAAGCGGGAGCGAGCGACCGACCGGAAGCGCAGCGAGCAGACCGCCCGAAGCGGCGGTGGTGAGGAAGTCGCGACGATTGGGCATTGCGCAGAACCTGGATCGCGAAACTCCGACCGAAGGTGCGGAGCACCGCAGGGAGGAGCGGTCAACATCGAGGGTGCGGGGAATCTGGCACCGCGCGCCCGACCACGCCAACTTCGACGCATGACTCTCTTCACCATCCGTTTAATCCGCCGTGCTCTCGCGGCCGCCGCACTCGGCGGTGCGGCGTCGCTCGGTGCGCAGCGCGGTCCTGCGAACACCGCGGCCGTCGATTCGATCAAGGCGCATTACCGCAAGATGGAAGTCCGCATCCCGATGCGCGACGGCGTGAAGCTGTTCACGTCGATCTACGTACCGCGCGATACGTCGTATGCCGCGCCGATCATCATGGATCGCACACCCTATGGCGTCGCGCCGTACGGACCGGACGCCTACCGGGCGTCGCTCGGCCCGAGTCCGCGCTTCGCCGATGATGGATTCATCTTCGTCTATCAGGACGCGCGCGGTCGGTACTACTCGGAGGGCAGCTACACCGAGATGACGCCGCACAAGGACGTCAAGAAGAGCCGCACCGACGTCGACGAGTCGACCGACAGCTACGACACGATCGACTGGCTCGTGAAGAACCTGCCGCACAACAACGGACGCGTGGCGATCTTCGGCACGTCGTATCCAGGCTTCTATACCACGGCGAGCTGCATCGATCCGCACCCGGCGCTGAAGATGTGCGAGCCCGGCGCCCCGATGACCGACCTGTGGCGCGGCGACGATCTGTTCCACAACGGCGCGTTCATGCTCGGCGCGAACTTCAGCTTTTATCAAGGCTACGGTCGCACCCCGCGCGCGGATCCGCCGGGACCCGATCCGCGGTACCCGGGGCCCGACGTCGGCAACGATGCGTACAAGTTCTTCCTCGAGATGGGACCGGTCGGTCCGGGCTCGCGGAAGTGGCTGCCTCGCGAGACGGCGCCGCTCTGGGACGTCGTCATGCAGCATCCGGCTTACGATACGTACTGGCGCGTGCGCGACATCAGTCGACACGTCACGCGCATGCCGGCGATGCTCATCGTCGGCGGGTATTACGACGCCGAAGATCTCGCCGGACCGTGGCTGACCTTCCGGGGCATCCAGCGATTGGCGCCGAAGACGGATCTGCATCTCGTCGTCGGCCCATGGTCGCACGGCGGCTGGGCGCGCGGCGACGGGGACATGCTTGGCACTCTTCGTTGGCAGACGAAGACCGGCCCGTGGTTCCGCGACTCGGTCGAGCTGCCGTTCTATCGTCACTACCTCAAGGACGCCCCCGACCCGAAGCTCCCGCTCGTCCTCGCCTATCGCTCCGGTGGCGAGACGTGGGATCGGTTCACGCAGTGGCCGTCACTGAGATCTATTCCAAGAACACTATATCTGCAGCCCGGCGGGAAGCTCGGCTGGACGGAGCCGAAGGGCGGCAGCGCGTTCACGGAATACGTGAGCGATCCGGCGAATCCGGTGCCGGTCGTCGATCGCCCCGATCGCAGCGGGATGCCGCGCGACTACATGACCGGCGACCAGCGCTTCGCGTCGAAGCGTCCGGACGTGATCACCTTCCAGACCGATCCGCTCACCGAGGACGTCACGGTCGACGGGCCGATCAGCCCGCGCCTCTTCGTCTCGACGACCGGCACCGATGCGGACTTCGACGTCAAGCTGATCGACGTCTTTCCGGACAACGCGCCGAACTGGCCCGGCGACACTACCGGCTTCAAGGTCGCGGGCTATCAGCAGCTCGTGCGCGGCGAGCCGTTCCGCGGACGCTATCGTGGCAATCTGAGCATGGCGCTGGCGTTCACGCCGGGACGCGTCGAGCCGATCCGGTATGCGATGCCCGACATCAACCACACGTTCAGGAAGGGGCATCGCATCATGGTCCAGGTGCAGAGCTCCTGGTTCCCGCTCAACGATCGCAATCCGCAGACGTTCGTCCCGAACATCTTCGAGGCGAAGCCCGAAGACTTCAAGACGGCGACGATGCGGGTCTATCACACCGCCGGCAGCGCGTCGGGCATCGGCCTGCGCGTTCGCGAGTAGCCGCGTTCCGCGGAGAAGACGATGATCGGGCCGATCCCGACGATGTGCCACGCGAAGTTTGCCCAGAATCGCCAGTTGCTCGGCGATGCGGCGGTCGCGCGCGAGAGCGGTATCACGACGTAACACATCCCGAGCCAGATCAGAGCACCGTAGCACCCTGCGGCGATCCACTGCCCCCGCGGGGTCGCTACGAGTCGTCGGACGACGTCGAGCCGTCGCGCGACGAAGAACCAGCCGAGCGTCCATCCGAGCGCCACGATGAAGTGGCAGACGATCCCGATCATCGCGGTCGTCGTCCCACCGGTGAACGACGCCTTGCCGAGCGCACCGGCGGCGACCGACTGAAAGACGCGCGCCGGCGCACCAGTGCCGAGCCGGGCCCAGACCGTCGCGATCGCGAACGCGCCGTCGAGGATCGCGACCACGAAAGCAGTGAGGAAGATTGGCATGCGGCGACTCTAGCGCGGTCGATTGGTCTCGCGCCGTCCAGGGGACGAGCCGAGCGCGGCGCGGGACGAAACGCTATCCCGCGAGAGCAGGCCGGAGCAGCCGGCCGATCCAGCAGGCGGCGCAGCCCGCCGAACACGCAGCGCGGCAACGCCGCGCGAACCTGCCCCAGGTTACGGCTTTGCTCGATCGGCGCGCGCCTTGGTCACCATCGCCTTCACGTCGCGCATCAGCTCCGGCACATGGTACGGAATCCCGTCCTTGACCGTCCACTCGATCCCGCCCGTGTGGACCGGCCGGCCGTCCTTGATGTCCTCGACGCCGGTCGGGTAGAGGACTTTCAAATTCTCTAATGGGTTCCCGTTCACGACGATCAGGTCGGCGCGGAAGCCCGGACGGACCCGGCCGATCTCGTTTTCCTTGCCGAGGATCCGCGCGTTGTTGCCCGTCGCATGTTGGATCACCTTGATCGTCGGGAAGCCCGCTTCCTGGTGGAGCTCGAGCTCGCGCAGCAGGCCGAAGCCGTACATCTGATAGATGAACCCCGCGTCGTCGCCTGCGCCGACCAGGCCGCCCTTTCGCTCGAAGTCGCGCACCGCCTTCATCCAGATCCGATAGTTCTCCTTCCAGTACGTCTCGTCCGTCGACGTCCAGCCGAAGAAGTACGAGCCGTGATTCGCCGGATCCGGCCGGAAGTAATCTTCGAGCGTCGGATGCAGATACTCGCCGAACCAGGGCTGCGTCCGTGCCCGCTGCAAGTCCCTGGACGCCTCATAGATGTCGAAGGTCGGCACCCACGCGACCTTTCGTGCGACCATCGAATCGAGGACCATCGACAGCCGCGCCGGGTCGGCTTCGCGCCAGAGGTGGCCCGCCCAGCGGAAGCGATCCGTCTCGTTGTTGTAGTTGTAATACGACGGAAATTCCTGAACGCCATTGAGAATCGCCGCGTCGGGAATCCCGTACCAATGCTCGATGCTCGTCGTGCCGAAGCGGATGTCGTCCCAGGCGTTCGTCTCTTCGACGCCGACGTGATGCGCGACGCGCAGCCCTTCCTTGTGCGCCTCGTCTTCCATCACCTGCATGATGTCGCGATCGATCCCCATCAGCTTGATGCCGTCGACGCCCATCGCCTTGACCGCGCGCACGCGCGCCCGCGCCGAGTCGGGGTTGGTCGGCCGACCGAACTGCGGATAGACGAAGATCCGCGGCGACGCGATCGTCCCCTTTGCGCTCTGCTCGCGCCAGGCGAGTGCCTTGCGCGTGTCGCTGCCGACGTCGCGCACGGTCGTGATCCCGCTCGACAACCAGATCTTCATCTCGTACTCGATGGGCTGCTGCTCGCCGGCCCGCTCGTCCTGGAGGTGCGCGTGCGCGTTGATCAGTCCCGGGAGCACGTACTTGCCCGTCGCATCGATCTCGGCGCCGTTCGCGCCGGCCGCGACCCGCCGTGCGCCGCTGCGTCCCGCGGCGACCGGGTCGAGCGCGACCATCTGCGTGATCATCCCGTTCTCGACGACGATGTCGTACGGTCCCTTCGCCGGCGTCCCATTGCCGTCGACGACGATGCCGTTGCGAATGACCAGGCGTCCGGGACGGACGCCATTCGAAGCGGTGGTCTGGGCGCCGACCTGAAGCGCGAGTGCGACGCTCAGCGCCGCCGAAATGCGAGCATATTGGGGCATCGAGCGAACCTGCCTGCGCTGGGCCCCGCGCGTCAATAGCTTGCACGACATGGATCGCCCGCTGACCGTCGCACGCGTGAACATCCTGCTCGAGCCCTGGCTCGCGACGCGCGAGCTCGAGGGCCTGGAGCTGATGAGCGGTGGACTCCGCAACCGCAACTTTCACCTGCGCCTGCACGGGCGGCCGAATGAAGCGGTCCTCCGGATCTACGATCGCGATCCCGATGCCTGTCTCAAGGAAGTCGCGGTGCTCGGCATGATCGGTCGCGACGTCCCGGTGCCGCGCGTCCTTTACGTCGAGGAAGCGCCGCCCTCTGGTCCGCCGCTCGCGGTGCTCTCGGTGGCCGAAGGCATCTCCCTCTCGACCCTTCGCTCGTTCAACGACGAGGATGCCGTCGCTGAAGCCGCGCGCGATGCAGGCCGTGTCCTCGCCCGGCTCGCAGCCTTTCCGGGCCCGCCGACAGCCTTCGAGACCATCATCGATCTGGTCGAGCGTTTCGCCGAACGTCCCGCGTTCGCCTTTCGCGTGTCGAACGATCTGCGCGATCGCGTGCTCGCCGCGGCAGGGCGCTGGCAGCCCGCCTTCGCGGAAGCGGCACGCGAGACCTCGCTCGTTCATGGCGACTTCAATGCGCGCAACATCTTCGTCAAGCAGACCGACGCCGGCTGGCGCGTCTCGGCCGTTCTCGATTGGGAGTTTGCACTCGCGGCGACACCGTACTGCGACATCGGCAATTTCCTGCGTTACCATCGCCCCGAGCAGCCGCGCTTCGAGCCGCACTTCTCGGCAGGGTTGCGCGAAGCGGGTGTTCGCCTGCCTGAGGATTGGCTCTCGATCGCGCGCATCGCCGATCTTCCGGCGCTCTGCGAGCTGCTCGGTCGTCCCGCGCTCCCGGACGATGTCGCGCTCGAGCTGATCGACCTGCTGGAGCGAACCACACATGTGTGACCGCGCGACGGCATAGCGTCTGGCGCGGGAGCGCTCGGCACATAGAATCTTGGCGGGATTGGTTTTCGTTCAACCTCACCTCATCCGTGACCGCCATGGCGCGCTTCGCGCTCGTTCCCGTCGTCTCGCTCCTTGTCGCATCCGTCGCCGCAGCCCAGCGACCCGTCTCCGCGGCCGACCAGGCAGCCGCCGTCCCCGCGCTCACGCCGCTCGTCGCGCGTCCGGGGAGCGAGCTCGCCGACGTCGTCGATCGATTCACCGCCGATCAGAGTTCTCTGAATCGTCGCTACGACGCGCCTGATTCGCCGAGCCAGCGGGCACGGATGCATGCCTTCTACACCGGCTGGAAGACGCGCCTCGGCGAGGTCGCCTTCGACAAGCTCGGACAGGAAGGGCGCGTCGATTACGTGCTGCTCGACAACTACGTCACGCACCAGCTCGCGCTGCTCGATCGGCAGGAGAAGATGCGCCGCGAGACCGTCGTGCTGCTGCCGTTCGCCGACCGTCTGCTCGCGCTCCAGGACACGCGTCGCGATCTCTCGCCGGTCGATCCGCGCGCCGCGGCGCAGGCGCTCACCGCGGTGACGAAGCAGATCGACAGCCTGCGCGCGCTCTTCGAGCCAGCGGCCGGCGGTCGCGGTGCCGGGGGGCCGACCCAGGCCGGCGACACCGCCCGTCGCGCCGTGGCGCCGCGGGTGACGAGGACCGTCGCCAATCGCGCCGCGGACAACCTCGATCAGGTCCGCGCCGCGGTGACGAGCTGGTTCCGCTACTACGACGGCTACGATCCGATGTTCTCCTGGTGGATGAAGGATCCGTACGCGAAGCTCAACGACGCGATGACCTCGTACGCGCGGACGCTGCGTGAGCGCGTCGTCGGCTTTCGGCCGACGCAGCTCGCCGCGGGGCGCGGCGGCACTGCTGCGGCCAACGCCGCTGGACGCGGCGGCACGGGCGCCGACGCGAGCAACGAGGGGCCGATCATCGGCGACCCGATCGGCGTCGAAGGATTGAAGGCCGATCTCGTCTACGAGATGATTCCGTACACGCCCGAGGAGCTGATCGCGATCGCCGAGCGCGAGTACGCGTTCAGCCTCAGCGAGGCAAAGAAGGCGGCGCGCGAGATGGGCTTCGGCGACGACTGGACGCGCGCGATGGAAAGGGTGAAGGACACCTACGTCGAGCCCGGAAAGCAGCCGGAGCTGATCCGTGACCTCGCGCGTCAGGCCGAGACGTACTTCGATCAGCACGACTGGGTGACGATCCCGCCGCTCGCGCGCGAGGATTGGCGGATGGAGATGATGACGCCCGAGCGTCAGCGCGTCGCGCCGTTCTTCCTCGGCGGCGAGCAGATTCTCGTCTCGTATCCGACCGCGGACATGTCCGACGAGGACAAGCTGATGAGCCTTCGCGGGAACAACCCGCACTTCTCACATGCGACGGTGTTCCACGAGCTCAATCCCGGACATCATCTCCAGCAGTTCATGACGGCGCGCTACAACTCGCACCGACGGCTGTTCGGGACGCCGTTCTGGAACGAAGGGCAGTCGCTGTACTGGGAGATGTTCCTCTGGGATCACGGTTTTCACGCCTCGCCCGAGGACCGGATGGGCGCGCTGTTCTGGCGGATGCACCGCAGCGCGCGAATCATCTTCTCCCTCAACTTTCATCTCGGGAAGATGACGCCGGAACAGGCGATCCAGTTCCTCGTCGACACCGTGGACTTCGAGCGCGCGAATGCCGAAGGAGAAGTGCGGCGCTCGTTCAACGGCAGCTATCCGCCGCTCTATCAGATCGGCTACATGATCGGCGGGTTGCAGCTTCGCGCCCTGCACCACGAGCTCGTGGACACGAAGAAGATGACCGAGCGCGAGTTCCACGACGCCGTGCTACAGGGCGGTCCGATGCCGATCACGATGGTGCGGGCGCGCTTGGCGAAGACGCCGCTCACGCGCCAGGGTGCACAGCCCTGGCGCTGGGCCGATCAGCTTCCGCCGCCCAAACCCTGGTGATCGTACGGGCAGTCCAGACAGGTGCCGAGCCGGCCGCGACGACCTTCTTCCGTCTGCGTCCACTCGCGCACCTGCCAGGGCGGCTCGTGGCGGACGTGCTGGGTGTGGCCGCACTCCAGCTCCGCGACCCACTGGCCTTCTTCGTCCTGATGAAAGCCGACAATTCGTTGTTGCATTCGTCGTCTATGAGGCGATGATCGAGCTGACGTGCCCGGCGACGACCTTCCATCCGTCGTCGGTGAGGCGCCAGACGCGCGTGTAGCGCGCCGGGCCGGAGAAGGGCGCACCCTTGAATATGCCCTTCATGTCCATCCGTACGCTCACGACGACGATGTCGCCGAACTCCAGCACGCGCTCTTCGCTCGGCTCGAGCCGTTCGATGCGAATGTCGCCGGCGCGGTGCGACGCGATGTCGTCGGCCTTCGAGTAGAGCAGTCCGTCGGGGCCGGTGAAGACGAGCGCGTCGTCGAGCAGCTCCGACAGAGCGTCGGCGTCGCCGCGAAGCTGTGCGCCGCGTAGCGCCAGCTCGGCCGTGCGCACCGTCGAGCGAGCCTCTGCCGGTTCGGATCCGTGCCGCTCGGCGAGCGCGGTGAGCTTGTCGAGCGCCATCTCCCATCCGAGCTCGTTGTCGGAGGAGCTGACGCCGGGCGGTAGACCGTCGTGCGTCGCGACGAGCTCCGTGCCCCCCGGTGCGTCGGCGAGCCGGATCGTGCTCGTCATGGTGCCCTGGAGCGCGGGGTCGAACGTCTCGAACTCGTCGCTCTCGACGACGAGCTCGTCGGGCACGAGCTGCTCGAAACGGCCGTGATAGGTGTCGGTCGCCGCATTCGTCTTGCCGGCGGCCGCGCTGTCGTCGTAGGTGAGCGAGATTCGGAGCCGTCCACCTTCCTGCGGCTCGAACTCGTGGATGTGCATCGACATGTTGTCGGGGACCTTCCACTTCGGAAGCATCCCCGGATCGAGCAGCATCTGATACACGCGCGCCCGCGGGGCGCGGATGAAACGACGAATTTGCATGGCGAGTTCAGTCTCGTTCGTGGCGACACCAGAATTGGGCAAGCGGCGCGCCCGTTCGTTGTCTGTCGTCAGAGCTCCTGGAGGTCGACGATCTCGGAGACGGAGACGGCGACCTCCCCGCGGCCGGCGGCCCAGGCGATCACGAGCGCCCGGTCGGCGTCGGTGGCCTGCATCCCTTCACGGGTGACCGCGAGTGTCGTCGGTGCACGCGATATCACCTCGCTCTCGAGCCCCTGCTCGCCAAGTAGCGAATGGAGTGCGGCGAGAAAGTCGGCGTCGTCACGCTGAAGGCGGACGGTGAATCCAAAGGTGGGGCAGGGAGCACTCATTACGATGACTCTCTCCATCACGTTCTCCGCGCGATCCAACGCGGCACCCGCGCGCGATACGCCGTCCATTCGTCGCCGTGGACGCTCGCCAACCACGGCTCCTCATGGAGCCGCACGCGCAAGTGAAAGGCAATGGCGACGAATACGGCGTAGATCCAGAGCGTCCTGGACCCATACGCGAGCGCCCATCCCGACAGGATCGTGAGTACGGCAAGGTACATCGGAATGCGCGAGACGCGATACAGCCCGACGGTCACGAGGCGCGTCGGCGGAGCCCATGGCGCGAGCGTGCCCCTGCCGGCGATGTAGAAGTCGCGCACGCACCAGAGCAGCAGGATGGTGCCGAACAGCGCGACGAAAATGCCGAGCGATCCCGCCGGCCTGTCGCGCGGATGCAACAGCCAGGGTACGACGAACGCCACCATCGCCGGCAGGGCGAGGAACGCCAGCACTGTGCGCCAGAAAAGTCTCGGGATCATCGTACGCCTGCCTGACGGATGATCAGTCGGTCACGACGATCGTACCGGCCAGCTTGTCGCCGAGGCGCCGGTGCTGTTCTCCGAAGATGAAGATCCACGAGACATTGCAGGGCCTCACGCTCCGGCGGCGCCCCACGAACGCAGCGCCGCGCGACACCACGCATCGAGCCGCGCCGGGTATGTCGCAGCGTCGAATTCATCGAGATCGGCAATCGTGAGCTCCGGCATCGTTTCCCGAGCACGGGGGCGATCGGGCACGCCCGGAATGCCGATGGATTGCCCGCCCGCGCCCCGCAACGAGGCGAATGCCGCCGCCGGCTCGATGCCGAGCCGATAGATCCGATAGAGCGCGCTCCACGCCGCGTCGAGCGACGTCGCGTGGAGCGTCGGATGCTGCAGGGCGAACGCGGCGAAGGCCTGGCCGTGCCGGCTTCCCCACGGCTCCTGTCGTGAATGGTCGAGCGCGAGAAGCCGGCCGAAGCGCGCGGCACACGAATCGTCGGCGCGAGCGTACGACGCGCCGCCTTCCTCGCGGGCGGTGGGCTTC
>CBHWBX010000127.1:0-9776 GCA_966111935.1 uncultured Gemmatimonadaceae bacterium | reverse complement strand
TCCGCGCGGGGCCCCCCCGCCCCCCCCCCCCGCGGGCGCCGCCGGCCCGGCGGCGCCGGCCGCCGCCCCCCCCCCCCACGGCGATGATCGCGTCGCACCGGGTGAGCGCAATTCGCGACGCGGCCTGGATCATCGTGTTGGATGAAGGCCGCATCGTCGAACAGGGACGGCACGAGGATCTGCTGGCTGCCGGGGGACGCTACTGGGCCCTCCTCAGCCGTCAGCAGCTCGAGGAAGCGATCGAAGCCGGCGACGAATCCGAGGGCAACGGACGCGAGTTGGCGGAAACAAAAACGGGGAGTACGTTACACGAATGAGCCGAGCTTCATGACACGGGTAGACCACGCGGATACGCGAATGGCGCTTGATCCAGCGTCACAGGAATCGCGCATTGCGGCCCTCGAGTCGCAGCTCAAGGAAGCGGCCGTCGAGATCGCCGAGCTGCGCGCACGCGACGCTCTGAAGACGCAGTTCCTCGCGAACATCTCGCACGACCTGCGCACGCCGCTCACGGCGGTGATCACGCACGCCGAGATCCTGCGCGACGGGATCCTCGGCGACCTCGCGCCGCGCCAGCTCGACAGCGTGCGCGGGATCATCTCCGGCGGCCGCCAGCTGCTCAATCAGGTCGGCGAGATCCTGACGTACGCGCGCGGTGCGGCGAACCAGCTCTCGCTCGTGCCGACCCGCTTCCCGCTCGTCGACGTGCTCAAGGAAGTGAGCGGGCTCAATGATTCGCTCCTCAAGAAGAAGCAGCTCGCGCTGACCGTCGACGCACCGGAGCACCTGCCGCCGGTGATGGCCGATCGCGAGAAGATCGCGCACGTCGTCGGCAACCTGCTCGGCAACGCGATCGAGTTCACGCCCCCGGGCGGCAAGGTCTGGCTGCACGCGCAGCCGACGTGCGACGACGGCGTCGATTCGCTGCTCGTCGAGGTCGGCGACTCGGGCGTCGGCATCTCGCCGGAGCACCACGACCTGATCTTCCGCGAGTTCGCGCAGGTCGACTCGAGCCCCTCGCGCTCGCACCACGGCACGGGCCTCGGCCTGACGATCGCGCGCAAGCTCGTCGAGCTGCACGGTGGACGCATCTGGGTCGAGAGCGCCCTCGGCGCCGGCAGCCGTTTCTACTTCACGGTTCCGCTCGAGCAGCACCAGTAGGATGTCCGCGCCACACGTCCTGCTCGTCGAAGACAACGAGCTCGTGACGAGCGCGATGACGATCCTGTTCGAATCGATCGACGCACGCGTGTCGGTAGCGAACTCGATCGCCGCGGCATTGTCGGTCGGTGGGTCGGATCCGGCTGCTCTGGTGCTTCTGGATCTCACGCTGCCGGACGGCGACGGGCTGTCGATCATCGAGCCGTTGCGATCGTCGGGGTCGCGCGTGTTCGTCGCGTTGACGGGACACGATGACGATGCCACGCGCGCGCGCTGCCTAGCAGCCGGATGCACGGATGTCGTGGTCAAGCCGCCGCGGGCGCGGGAGCTGATCGCTCAGGCTACGGGCTGGTTGGCCGACTAGTCCGCGGTCGCGGGTGACTGCAGGAAACTGCAGGAACTACCGGGTCGCGGGTTGCGGGTCGCGGGGATGTGTGCGACGCCTGAGGCGTCGCTTTGATGAAACGGCGTTTGGCGGGCAGCGCCTCTTCAATCAAGCCGTCGCCGCAGGCGCGGCGTTCCTTCCCGCAACCCCCGACCCGCAACCCCCGACCCGGAAGAGCTTCACAGAAGGTTCTTGAGCGCCTCGGGCGTCCACCCCCGCAGCATCCCCGTCAAAACGGACATGTAGTCCGTGATCATGAGCAGGGCGACGACGACCAGCAATGCGCCGGAGACGCGGGTGACCCACACGAGGTGCCGCTTGATCGCGTCGAAGGCGACGAAGAAGCGCTCGATGGCCACTGCGGCGAGAATGAACGGGATCGCGAGGCCGAGGGAGTAGGCGCCGAGGAGCTGGACGCCGCGCGACACTTCGCCCTGGGTAGCGGCGTAGGTGAGGATGCTGCCGAGGATCGGGCCGATGCAGGGGGTCCACCCTGCCCCGAACGCGATGCCGACGAGAACCGTCCCGAGGTACCCCAACGGCTTGTCGGTGATGTGGATCCGGCGCTCGCGGGCGAAAGCGTCTAGCTTGAAGAGGCCGAGCAGGTAGAGTCCGAACGCGAGCACGAGCAGGCCGCCGACGCGGCTGATCCAGACGCGATAGACCACGAGCAGGCGGCCCAGCAGCGTCGCCGATGCGCCGAGTGCGAGGAAGATGAGCGAGAAGCCGAGCACGAAGAGCAGCGCATGGACGAGTGCGACGCGCCGCGCGCGCGGGACGTCGTCGAGCGTCATCCCCGTGATGAAGGTGACGTAGCTCGGGATGAGCGGCAGCACACACGGCGATAGAAAGCTCGCCAACCCGGCCCCGAACGCGACCGCGAATCCGACGTTGCCCGCCAATCAGTTCTCCTCGGTGGAATCCGCGTCGCGTCCGCGCTCGGCGGCGCCGCGGTATCTGCGGTGGTACTACGCATGGAAATATCGCGCGTTCCGCCGCGAGCGGCGACCCGTCGACGGGCGGCGCGGGCTCGTGATGCTCCAGATCGACGCGCTGGCGTACGCCGAGCTGCGTCGCGCGATCGAGCTCGGATACTGCCCGACGATCTCGCGGATGGTGCGCGAGGAAGGCCACACGCTGCGCCGGTGGTTCTGCGGTCTGCCGTCGGCGACGCCGTACTGCCAGGCGGGGATCTTCTACGGCACGAACGAGGGCATCCCGGCGTTTCGCTTCTACGACAAGGGCGAGCGGCGGGTGATCACCTGCAACACCCCGTCGGGGGTGCAGTACATCGAGGACCGGATCAAGGCGCCGGGCGCGCTCGCCGGCGGATCGAGCTACGTGAACCTGCTCGACGGCGACGCGCAGACCGTGGCGTTCACCGTGGCGACGCGCGAGCGGATGTCCGCGTTCCGGCGGCTGGGTGGATGGCGGATGGCGATCCTCATGCTCATCCATCCGATCCGGATGCTGCGCATGGGCTTTCAGGCGATGCTCGAGTATCTGCGCGAGGAATACGAGCGCGGCATCGGCGAGCTCGCGCGGAAGCGCACGCACAGCGAAGGGCTGTTTCCGTTCATTCGCATTCTCTCGAACGTCGTGGTGCGCGAGCTACAGACTGTCGCAATTCTGCTCGACGTCTACCTGGGCGTGCCGATCATCTACAGCACGTTCATGCAGTACGACGAGCTCGGCCATCACTTTGGTCCGTCGAGCTTTCAGGCGCTGCGCGACCTGCGGCGCACCGACGCGCGCATCCGCGAGATTCGGCGAATGATCGACAACCTCGGCGGACGGCAGTACGACATGGTGATCCTCTCGGATCACGGGATGACGCCGTCGTCGAGCTATCGCGTGCGCTTCGGCGAGAGCCTGGGCACAACGGTGCAGCGCATCCTCGACGGCGACGCGCGGCGCACCGGCGAGCGTCCGCTGCGCGCGCAGGCGAGCTTCGGCGAGACGTCGGAGTATGCGGACGTCGGCGCGCAGATCGTCGAAGCGGTGGCGCAGGTGACGCCGGAGTCGCAGCGGCGCTCGCGCCGGGCGATTCGGAAGTTTCGCGACTGGGTGCGTCGCAAGTATGGATTGCGCGAGCTGATCCTCCCCGAGAAGTATCGCGTCGAGGAGGATCATGAGGTCGTCGTGACATACAGCTCGTGCCTCGCGCTGCTGTACTTCGCCGACGACGCGCGCCGGCTCGATCGCGACGAGATCATGGCCGACAGCCGCCGGGCAAATCTTTACACATCCCTGCTCGAGCACCCCGGGGTCGGACTGCTCGGAACCCGGAACGGATCTTCCGTACATCTGGAGAGTACGACGGGGCGCGCCAGCGTCACGGGCGGCCGGCTCGAGGTGATCGAGGGAGCCAATCCGCTCGAGCCGTATGGGACGGACGTCAACGTGATTCGCGCGGTGGAGCATCTCGTGGCCCAGTCGAACGCGGGAGACATCACGATCTTCGGGGCGTACGACGGCTACGAGATCGTGTCGTTCGACGATCAGATCGGAGCGCACGGCGCGGCGGGCGGGAACCAGCTGCATCCCTTCGTGATTGGACCGTCACACCTGCGGCTCGATGAAGCGCGGATCGACGATGCGCGGGACATTCACGGCGCGATCCTTCGGAAGTACTCCGTTTGAGTGTGCGGCGCATTGGACGCCGCTCAGTCGGGATGGCTCCTTGCCGAAAGAGAACCGCAAACCCACGAACGATGACGAAGCCCGCGAAATGAAACGCAAAAGATTCTTTCGCGGGCTTCGTGGTCTCGTGCGCGCATCGGAGCGTGAACCATTGGAAAACGAAAACGCGGAAGATGCGGAACACGCGGAAAGTGCCAACGGCGTTTTTCGTTCGCTCCGTTCATTTCGCGTGTCCGTATTTCTCTTGTTCAATGCCGCGACGGTCGCAGCGCAGGGCGTGATCGCCGGGCGCGTGACTGAAGCCAACGGGGAACCTCGCGCTGGAACTTCGGTCTCGATCGTCGGCTCATCACGGGGCGCGATCGCGGATGGGAGTGGACGGTTTGTGATCAGCGGCGTCGCGGCCGGCGAGGCCACCCTGCGAGCCCGGCTGCTCGGCTTCAAGACGGTCGAGCGTGCGGTCGTCGTGCGCGACGGCGACACGACGCGCGTCGACGTCGTGCTCGAGGCGGAAGCGGCGGTGCTGAACGCGATCCGCACCGAGGCGCGGCCCGTCGAGCGGGACGTCTTCGAGTCGCGGCCGAGCGTCGGGACCGTGCAGATCACGGCGCGGGCGGCGGAAGGCGTGCCGAAGTTCGGCGAGCCGGACATTATTCGCATAGTGCAACTATTACCCGGCGTCGAGGCGCGCAACGATTTCTCGACCGGGTTGAACGTGCGCGGCGGCGAGTCGGATCAGAATCTCATCCTCCTCGACGGCTTTCCGATCTACAACCCGTTCCACCTCGGCGGGTTGTTCAGCACGTTCATCGATCCGACCGTGCGCGACGTCACGCTGATGACCGGCGGGTTTCCGGCGCGCTACGGCGGACGGCTATCGAGCGTGCTCGACGTGCACTCGGCCGAGGAAGTGCGCTCCGGGGTGCACGGGACGGCGGAGATCTCGCTGCTCGCGTCGACCGGTGCGCTCGGCGGGTCGTTCGACGGTGGACGCGCGACGTGGATGGTCGCCGGACGCCGCACGTACGCCGACAAGTTCATCGAGGCGATCAGCACCAACGAGCTGCCCTACCACTTCCGCGACGAGCAGGCGCACTTCACGTACGCGTTCACGCCGACGCTCAGGTTCGCGGCGACCGTCTACGACGGCAGCGACGCGCTCGACGCGAACATCGCGACGTTCGGCGATTCGACGACGGGCGCGAACGCCGGCGGGGGCGCGTTCCAGTTCGGGTGGGGGAATCGCGTCGTCGGCGGATCGCTCACCAAGACGCTCTCCGGCGAGGGACGCAGCGGCCTGGCGCGCTGGCTGATCGGCGACAACACGACGCTCGAGCAGCGCGCGTCGGTGTCGCGCTTCGCGACCACGCTCGACCTCGGTCAGGGCGCGCTGATGCTGTCCAATCGCGTCCTCGACCGGCGCGTCGCCGGGAACGTCACGACGCACACGAGCGCGCACGAGCGGTCGTTCGGCTACGACGTCGCGTCGTACGATATCTCGTACTTCGCGCAGTCGGAGCAGACGGGCACACGGCTCTACGACCTCAAGCAGCATCCGACATCGGGCGCGCTCTACGTCGACGACCTGTGGCACATGACGCCGTCGATCCTGCTCGAGACGGGCGTCCGCGCGGAAGGCGTGACGGGTGCGCACTGGCTCGGCGTGTCGCCCCGCGTGTCGGCGAAGTACTTCTTGACCAAGGATTTCGCGCTCACCGGCGCCGTCGGCCGCTTCGGGCAGTGGACACACTCGCTCGCGCGCGAGGACATCCCCGTTCGCCTGTTCGACTTCTGGCTCGCGAGCGACGCCTCGCTGCCGATGTCGACGGCATGGCATTACATCCTGGGATCGGAGCGCTGGTTCACGCCGACGCGCTACGCGCGCGTGGAAGGATTCTACAAGAAGTACTCGAACCTGCTCGAGGGAAATCCGCAGGAAGATCCGAATCGGCGCGGCGACGAATTTCTCCCGGCCGACGGCGATTCATACGGCGTCGATCTCCTGCTGCGGCAGTTCGAGAGCGGCCGCTTCAGTGGGTGGATCTCGTACACCTATGCCGTCGCGGCACGCACGAGCGAAGGGCTGCGCTATTTCCCCGGACACGACCGCCGCCACGACGTGAATGTCGTCGGGCAGTGGCGTCTGGCGAAGTACATGTTCGGCGTGCGCTACGGTTATGCGACGGGCACGCCATATACGGACATCGTCGGGCAGATCGTGCGCCGCGTCTACGATCCGGGGCTCAACGCGTACGGCACGCGCGGCGGCGGAACGCAGACGGAGTTCATCGGCGGCCCGCGCAACGGCGCGCGCCTCCCGACGACGCAGCGGCTCGACCTCGATGTCACGCGCCAGTATCGCATGCGCGGGACGACGATCGCGCCGTATCTGAGCGTCGTGAACGCGTACAACGCGAAGAACGTGTTCCTCTACGTGTTCGACTACACCAAGAGCCCGCCGACCCGGCAGGCGATCAGCCAATTCCCCTTCCTTCCGTCGGCCGGTGTCACGATTCGTTGGTAGGATCGCGCTGCTCCTCGCGGCGCTGACCGGATGCACGTTCAACGAGATCACCGTGCCGAGCACCAAGCCGGGGATCGTCGTGCATGGCGTGCTCAATCCCGTCGCGCTCTCGCAGGTCATCCTGCTGGAGCGCACGCTGACCGGCGCGGTACAGGTGACCGACTCGCTGTTCGATCCGAACAATCCGATCGCGAGCGCGGGCGGCGTTCCGATCAACGGCGCGACCGTCGAGATCGTCGACTCGACGGGCCGCGTGCTGCGCGGCACCGAGGACAAGACCGCGGGCGGCAGCGCGACCGGCGTCTATCGCATCCCAACGACAATCCCGCTTCGGCTGGGCGCACGCTATCAGCTCCACGTGCACACCCTGGACGGCGAGGACGTCACCGCGGCGACGCGCATCCCGCGCCCCGACGCGACGTCGGCCGGCGCGCTGACGCGGACGTTCAACCGCGACCACGACACGCTGTTCCTCGCCTGGAATCGTGCGACGAGCGCGCGCGCCTACGCGATTCGCGTCGAGAGCCCGTTCGGACCGTTCTTCATGTTCACGGACAGCACCGGCCTGCGGCTGCCCGGCAACGCGCGCAATCTGTTCGCGAACAACCTCGAGCGGCTGTTCATCCCCGGCTTTCGCCAGGACGCGCTCGTCGCCGCGGTGGACTCGAACTTCTACGACTACTAGCGCACGAGCAACGATCCGTTCACGGGGAGCGGCATCATCAGCCGCATCAACGGCGGGCTCGGCCTGTTCGGATCGATGGTGTCGATGAACACCGGCACGCTGACCGTCGTCGCGGATCAGACCGAGCCGATCGAAGGACGCTTTCGTCTCTCGCCGCTGACGACCGATCAGACCGCACCGGCGACGATCACGCTGTACGTCGAGTCCAAATCCTCACGCACCGACGTCCCCGACGCGCTGTCCGGACGCTACACCACCGTCGGCCCGAACGGCCGCACCGATGGGATCGTCGGCACGCGCAGCGGCAATCACATCGAGCTCGCGTTCCTGCTCAATCAGCTCGCGCACGATACGATCGATGTGTTCGCGGGCGAGCTGGCGAACGGCGTGCTGACGGGGACGTATCGGAAGCGCGGGGGGCAGGCGGTGTTTGTGAAGCAGTGAATGGGGAACGAGAGACGGGGGACGGGGCACGAGATCGGTACTCCCGTCCCGTTCCCCATTCAAGCCCATGCGCCCGTGATCGCACGAATGTCGTCGCCGGTCATGCGCCCCGGCTCCTCGACGTCGCCGACGCGCCGCTGCACGCCGCGCACGACCGTCTCGACGGTGATCAGCGGCGCATCGGCTTCGGCCTTGACGTTCGTCTCCCACTTGCCGCGGTCGGGCCCCTTGAGCGTGTAGCGATAGCGCGCCGTGTAGATCACGTGGCGCTTCTCGGGCGCATTCGCCGGAGCTGCGTCAGGCGTTCCAACGTCTTCATCGCCGGCGGCCGCATCGACCGGAGCTTCCGCCGTTTCATCGGAGACGGCTTCGACGCTTCCGCTCGCGGCCTCCTCGACCGGCTGCTCTGCTTCTGCCGCTTCCTCCGGCGTTTCCTCTGAGTCCCACTGCTCCACTGCGCCCTCCTCAGTCACGTCGGTTGCAGCGGCTTCGACGACCGGAGACTCGGGAATCGCCGCAACGACCGCGACGCCGCTCTCGACGCCGCCCTGCTTGATCGGCGCGAAGAAGTGAATCTCGGCGATGCGCTCCGGCGGAACCTGGGCGATGATCGTCCTGAGCAGACGCTCGCGCGTCTCGGAGAGGATCGGCGTCATCGTGACGCCGCGGTGGAGGTGCGGGCGCTCGACGCGCGCGCCTCGAGCTCGCGCTCGACGTACAGACGAAGAATGTGCATGAAGTCCTGGGCGTTCGTGACGACACCGAACGCCTGATGAGTACCGCGGTCCTTGAGCTTGCTCACGACGAACTCCGACGAGTCGACGCAGATCGTCGGCAGCTCGCGCATGTCGCCGTTCGGCTCGACCACGAACGCCGGCAGCATGTTGCCGGTGGCGATCGCGTGCAGCGCGGTGGCGATCATGATCGCGAACGTCGCCTTGATCGCGTGCGCGCGCATCGCGTCCTGCGCGAGCAGCGCGTCGGTGATGACGTCGGGGAGGGGCCCATCGTCGCGGATCGAGCCGGTGAGCACGAACGGCACGTCGTGCTTGACGCACGAGTACATGATGCCGTCGGTGATGATCCCCTGCTCGACCGCGTTCGCGATCGAGCCGGCGGCGCGCACCCGGTTGATAGCGCGCATGTGCAGCCCGTGTCCGCCCTGGGTGATCTCGCCGGTGTTGGTCATGCCGAGCGTCGTGCCGTAGATCGACGCCTCGATGTCGTGCACCGCGACGGCGTTGCCGGCGAGCAGCGCGCCGACGTAGCCGTTCTCGATGAACCAGGTCATGTCGGTGCGCGCGCGCGAATGGACGAGCGCCGGGCCCGTCACCCACACCGGATAGCCGCCGCGCTCCTTCTCCTCGATCAGCAGACGCGCCATGTGCGCGTAGTCGATCGGCTTCTCGCGCGACACCTCGCTCGACATGAACGTGAACGCGTCGGGATCGGCGCCGTGCGGGACCATGTGCACCTGCACGAAGATCCCCTCGCTGCCGTCCTCCCGCGCCGCGACGGCAACACGATCACCCTTGCGGAGACGGCGACCTTCGCGGACCCACAGCGCGCCGTCGGCGTCCATGACGATCCCGGAGTCCATCCGCGGCTCGCGCGGCGCGATCCACGCGCCGTTGACCTTCACGAAGGTCGGCAGATTGGTGGTCGAGAAGAATCCATCGGGAAGCACGCCGTCGGCGGGCGCCGGGACGAACTTCGCTTCGGGGAACGCCGCGAACTCAGGCTTGGAGAAGTCGGGAGGCGGGAAAGTCGTCACGGGCTGAAATCTGGCTATCGCGAGTTCTGCTGCCAACTGTGAACGGCAAACACGCGAAAAAAGAAGCCGAACCCGCGAAGAATGGGAAAAAGTCTTCGCGGGTTTCGTTCATTTTTCGCGTGTTTGCTGTTCCTCCGGCAGGGAGACGTCCTGACTGATC
>CBHWBX010000126.1:0-9779 GCA_966111935.1 uncultured Gemmatimonadaceae bacterium | reverse complement strand
CCCGTGCCTCGTCTCCCGTAACCCGTCCCCATGGTGATCCTCCACACCAACCCTCGGTGATCATTCCCCATTAGAGGAACCGAGGCGCGAGCATCGCAGTACCGAACCAACGAACCCGATTTGCGAGGTCCGTTGGTGCTTCTCCAGCGTGTCGTCGTTTCGACCGCATTGGTCGTTGCGCTCGCGCCGGTAGTGAGTGAGCAGCAGGTGCAGTCCAGCGTGTCGCTCACCGGCGGACTCGCGACCGATTCGCGTGGCATCACGTCGCGCGCGTTGACCGTGGTCCCGGCGGTGGTGGTGCTGCCCGATCCGCGCGTCGCGCTCGTGCTCGACGGGAGTGGAACGCGCTTCGGCGACAGCGCCTGGTCGGCGTCGGCGGAGACGCGGCTCGTCTCGCGAATTCCGCTCGCCGGCCGGCTCGCGTTCGGCGTCGATGCCGCCGCGACCGGCGTCTGGTCGTCATATGAGTTCTCATATCGTGTCGCGTCGGCGGCGCCGGTGCTCGAGGCGTACGCCGGTCCGTTGACGATTGGCGCCGGCGTGCGCGGCTCGACCGCGCAGATCACGACCGTGGTGCGCGAAGGCGTGCCGGCGTCGATCATCGGCGGGCCGGCGACGACGCGCGACGTTTCGTCGAGTGTCTCGCGGAGTGCCGTCGGTGCGCTGTTCACGGCGACCCTGCGCGCCCTCGCGACGCCGAAGCAGACGCTGACCTTCGGCCTGCGCGACGAGCTCGACTCGCGTACGCTGCTCGGCAGCGCGACGCTGTCGCTGGTGATGACGCCGTACGCGTCGCTCGACATCGGCGGCGGCGCGTACACCGAGAACAAGCTGCTCGGCACCTCCGGCGGCAACTATCTGAGCGTCGGGCTGTCGCTCCGCACGGCGCGGCGCGCTCCGGCGTCGTTGCCGCAGCCGAGCGGTGTCGCGGCGCCGATCGAGGGGATGACGCGCATCGTCGTCCCGTCGAACCACGCGACGTCGGTCGAGATCGCCGGCGACTTCACCAAGTGGAAACCGATCGCCACGCATCGCGCGCCGAATGGCGTGTGGTACGTCGATCTGAAGATTCCTCCGGGGCAGTATCGGTACGCCTGTCGCATCGACGGCGGGCCGTGGCGTGCTCCGGAGGGCGCCCCGACAGTCGACGACGACTTCGGTGGCAAAACGGCGTGGCTCGTCGTCACGCCGCAGGTCGTAACCTCAGGAGGAACTCGATGAAATCCCGCACTCTTTTCGCTTCGCTCATCGCCATCCCGGGCGCACTCGCCGCGCAGCAGGCGGCCGCATCGTCGCAGAGCAACGCATCGGCACAGGCGAACGCTTCGGCGTCCGCGCGCGCCAATGTGACGGTCGACGTGCCCGCGCAGTATTCGGCGGAGGCGAAAGCGAAGATTCAGGCGGCATTCGAGCGAGCCAGGAGTCACAACGTGCCCGATCAGCAGATGCGCGACCGGCTCGCTGAAGGTCAAACGAAGGGCGCGAGCGACGCGCAGGTGGCGTCCGCCGTCGAGAAATCGGAAGCGCGGCTCGAGGCGTCGCAATCGCTGCTCGTGAAGGCCGGACGCGCCAAGCCGTCGGCTGAAGAAGTGACGCACGGCGCGCAGGCGTTGGAGCGCGGCGCGACTGAAGCGCAGATCGCTGCCGCAATCCAGGGTGCCTCGGCGGCGGCGTCGTTGACGGCGACGCTCGACGGCGTCGCGAGCAGCGCGGTGAACGGTGCCGTGAGCGGCGCGGTGCAGGGAGCGACGAATGCCGCGGGTGCGGCAGGCTCGGTTGGTGCGACGGTGAATGGAGCGGCCACTGCGGCGACGGGTGGCGCGGGTGGGGCGGCCGGTGGAACCGCGGGAGTTGCTGGTGCGGTCACGGGCGTGGTTGCTCCCAAGAAGCCGTAGCACGGATGCGTGGGGCCGGCGCTGACGCCGGCCCTACGCATCGGTCGTCATGGCGACTGTGGCGTCGCGCCGGTCGAGTCGCGCAGCTCGTCGTAGCTTCGAAGCGTCCCGCCATTCTCCTCGAACAGCAGTGGGAAGCGCCCGCCGGCCTGTTTCAGCAGCGCGCGGTTCGTCCGCGGGTCGTCGATGACGATCCACATCGGGTCGCGATCCAACCGCGCCGAGTTCGATACGATCGTCGTATGCGGATGCGTGTGCGCGTCGTAGCGCACGAACACGATCGCCCGCTTCACCGGCAGGCTGTTCAGCGTTCGACGGAACGTCGTGTCGTAGCGCGCGTCGGCGATGTGTCGCCCGCGCCAGTCGAGCAGCGTCGTCGCCGTCAGGATTGCGAACGCTGCCCATGCGACCGGCTGCAACCGGGCCAGCCACGCCAAGCGCTTGAGATACTCCGAGAGCTTCACCGTTCCCTGCGCGACGCAGAACGCGGCCACCGGCGATGTCTCGAAGTAGTACAGCGCCCATCCCGGCCAGTGCGCGTATGAGAGATACGCGATGAACGAGCTCGCCGCGCACGCGACGGTGAACCAGAGCTCGCGACGCCCGAAGGCCAGTCCGAGCAGCCCGAGTGGCAGCAGGATGAGTCGCCAGCCGCCCCACTGCGCCTTCCCGAGCTCGGCGATGCGCGCGATCGCCGCACGCGGTACGCTCGCGATCGAATACCCGTCGTGCTCGCGCGCGAACTCGGCGTAGACGTCCGCATTCGGCGGCGCCAGCGCCAGCGACGGACGCGTCGCGTCGAGTCCGAAGCCCGGCTTGTCGAAGGGGAGATACTGTGCGCGATAGAGCGACAACGGCGACACCAGCCACTGTCCCGTCGTCCGCACGTTCCACACGAGGAGCACGCTCAACACCACAGTGCCGATCGCCATCGCACCGAGGAGTGAAGGCAAGCGCCGGTGCGCGATGCATTCGCGCACGACGAGCACGCCCACCGGAATCGCGAACGCGAGCGCCGTGAGCGGCCGCGTGATCGCCATCCATCCGATCGCGATCGCCAGAGCGTAGAGCGATCGCGCATCGCCGCGTTTCGTCCAGCGCAGCAGCAGCCACCACGCGAGCAGCCAGAGAAATGCCGAGGTGTTCTCGGAGTAGTAGCCCGGACGGAAACGCAGGTTGAGCGGATCGCCGAGCCAGACGAGCCAGGCGACGCCGCCGACCCAATCGCGCTCGCTGATCGCTGCCGCCAGCGTGAAGACGAGGAGTCCGCTCAGCGCCGACAGCACGAGCACGATCACCCATGGCGCATTCAGCAACGCTCCCGGAGCGAGGAGGAGCGAATGTCCGGGCGGATACTTCGAGGCGACGCGAGGGATCGTCAGCACATGCGGCTGCTGAAACGCGCTCGCGACGGGAGGCGTAGGGGCAGTCCATCGGCCG
Source organism: uncultured Gemmatimonadaceae bacterium (assembly GCA_966111935.1). Classification (GTDB taxonomy): domain Bacteria; phylum Gemmatimonadota; class Gemmatimonadetes; order Gemmatimonadales; family Gemmatimonadaceae; genus JAQBQB01. The sequence continues at coordinate 6,444 of CBHWBX010000126.1, read as the reverse complement.
TCGGCGAAGATCTTCGACTGAAGGACGTACGCATACTCGTCCTGCACGACCGGAATCGGTCGGATGTTGCCCCATACGATCCAGACGACGAGCGCCGTTGCGACTGCTACCGCGATTCGGATCGTGAGCGCGCGGCGGATCATCACCATGAAGCGAGTCGAAGAAGGATGGCTTCCAATGATCGGACGACCACGCTTCAGGGACGACTCGTCACCCGTCGAGGTGACGGTGTATTTCGGATCTGGTATAAAGTCGGTCACGTCGCGTGGCGTCGATGCAACGCCGAACGTCCTGACGACGCCGCGCGTAATCCTTCCGAGTATCCGTGCAAGTCTTCACCGATGGACCCGACGATGATACGCAGCTTCCGCGACGAAGCAGGATGTGAGTGGACCGTATTCGCCGTCACGCGCGGCGAGATGTTCGGCGGAGAAGTGCAGTTTCTTCCGAACGAGTTCGCCGACGGTTGGCTCGTCTTCCAGGCCCGTGAAGAACGCCATCGGCTCGCTCCGATTCCGCAGCAGTGGACCAGCGTTTCCACCTCGGAGCTGAGCGAATTTCTGACCTGCGCCAGGCATCCCGAAGGACGATAGAACGTTCATACGAGACATCACTTTTCTGAGCGGCGCCGAGTTTTAAACAAATTTAAACTTCTCGCTCAGGGTTTCACCCGATGTGTCTCGGCAATGCAGCAGTAACGCTGTTCGAACGCGCGTGTATACATCCCGACACGTGCTCGACTTTATTCTCCTCCGAGGGTAAGGGATGATCCAGAAGCGACGCCTTTTCCAGGACGAAGCAGGGCGAGAGTGGGCCGTGTTCGCCGTGACCCCCGACGCGATGTTCGGCGGCGGCGTGCGCCTGCTGCCGCGCGAGTACGCGGACGGCTGGCTGGTCTTCGAAGCGAACGACGAGCGATACCGCGTCGTGCCCGTCCCGGCGCAGTGGGGCAGCGCCCCGGCCGAGACGCTCTACGAGATGCTCACCACGGCAAAGCGGCCGGCCGTCCACTTCTGACGAGCCGGTAGCGGGCCGAGCGCGCCCTGGCCGCATAGATTTGCGTTCCATGACGACTCGTTCCGTTCTTGCCGCCGCCCTCGTGGCAGCCGCATCGGCGTGCACGCGCGCGCCGTCGACCACTGTTTCCCCCGTCGAACCTCCGCTCTCCAACGCCGTCATCCCGGCCCCCGAGCGGATCGACGTCACGCCGTCCGACAGCTTCCTCGTCACGCCACGCACGGCCGTGTACGTCGACTCGTCGGCGAGCGCCGAGGTCGAGGCGATCGGATCCTTCGCCGCGAACCTGATCTCCAGTCGCGCGAACACCGTCGCTCAGCGCGCCGGCGCCGCCATTCCCGACTCGAGCATCGCGCTTCGTCTCGACGCCTCGCGCGCCGACCTCGGCGCCGAGGGCTACGAGCTCACGGCGACTCGCACCGCCGTGCGGATCGTCGCCGCGCAGCCGGCCGGGTTGTTCTACGGCGTGCAGACGATGCGGCAGCTCCTGCCCGTCGCCGTCGAGCACCAGTCGAGCTATCAGAGAAGACTCATCATGCCGGCGGCGCACGTCGTCGACCGGCCGCGCTACGAATGGCGCGGCGCGATGCTCGACGTCGCCCGCCATTTCCTGCCGGCGTCGGACGTGAAGCGGTTCATCGATCTCTACGCGCTCTACAAGATCAACCGCCTGCACCTGCATCTCGCCGACGACCAGGGCTTCCGCATCGAGATCAAGTCGTGGCCGAACCTCACGGCGATCGGCGGCCAGACGCAGATCGGCGGCGGAAAGGGCGGGTTCTATACGCAGGCCGAGTACGCCGACATCGTCGCGTACGCCCGCTCGCGGTACATCACGATCGTCCCGGAGATCGACATGCCGGGACACAGCAACGCCGCGCTCGTCTCGTATCCGGACCTTCGCTGCAACCGACAGGCGCCGCAGCCGTTCACGATCATCGGCGGCCCGCCGAACACGCTCTGCACGACGCGCGATTCGACCTATCGCTTCGTCGAGTCGGTGGTCCGCGAGATCTCGGCCGCCGCGCCGACGCCGTACTTCCACATCGGTGGCGATGAAGTGCAGGGGATGTCGAAGGCCGACTACGCGGCGTTCATCGATCGCGTGCAGAAGATCGTCGCCGACGTCGGTCCGCGGATGGTGGCGTGGAGCGAGGTCGCGCCGGTGGCGACGCTCTCCCCGAACGCGATCGTCCAGCACTGGACGAAGGACTCGGTGTTCCTGCACGCGCAGCGCGGCGGCAAGATCATCCTCTCGCCGAGCGCGCACGCCTACGTCGACATGCGCTACGACAGCGCGTCGACGCTCGGCCTCAAGTGGGCGGGATACATCGATCTGCGCAAAGCCTACGACTGGAATCCGTCGACCGAGCTCCAGAACGTGCCGCCGTCGTCGATCCTCGGCCTCGAGGCACCGCTCTGGGCGGAGACGCTGATCACGCGGCAGGACTACGAGTACATGTCCTTCCCGCGCCTCACGGCGATCGCCGAGCTCGCCTGGTCGCCGGCGTCGCAGGTCGGCTGGGAGGGCTACCGCCGGCGCATCGCCGCTCACGGAGCGCGTCTCGCCGCGCTCGGGGTGAACTTCGCGCGGGTGCCGGGGATCAACTGGACCTGGTGAACTACCCTGTTTGTCATCCTTCGCTACGCTCAGGATGACAGCGGGTCTCAAAACATGACGAACGTTGCCCGCGGCCCCGACAACGTGATGTTCGGCGAGAACGGCTGCACCCGCGTCGCGCCGCTCAGTGCACCGACCGATGCGCCGAAGAGCAGGCTCGGGAACGGCACGCTGTCGTTGACGACGTGCCCGTAGGCGACGTGCGGCGGTGACGTCAGCGTGAGGGTGTGATCAGTCACCCCGTCCTCCCGCCGCACCACCGCGATCTCCTGCACTTCGCTCGTCCCGAAGTTGAAGAAGAGCGTGTCCGCGAACACGCGATAGCGCACGTCGCCGCTGTCGAGATACACGGCGGGAAGCACATTCCCGCCGACGTCGCGCAGCGCGTAGCGCTCCCAGAGGCGCTGGGGCAGTCCGCCGCGGACGGCACTCGCGCTCGCGGATTCGTGCGCGAATGGATCGTCGACGTTCACGCATCCGGCGGCGAATGCCAGCAGGAGCGCAGCAAGTCTGGCGCGCATCACTCAATCATACGCCGCCGACCGCAAAGCGCGAATTAAATCGCGCCCGCCGACTGAGCTCGCCGAATTTCGTGGGTCGCGACGTGCGTGTATGATGCGTACAGGGTCGGATATGACGTCGGCTCGCCACCCCGCCGCAGCAGATCGCCGAGGATGTGCTCGCCTTCGGTGCGCCCGCCCCGCTCGATGTCGCGGAACATCGACGCCGTGAGCGGCGAGCCCGGCGCCGTGAAGGTCTTCGTCGCGTGCGCGATCGCCGTGTCGCTCGGGCGATGGTCACAGGCGACGGCGATCGACGCGCATTCGCTCAACAGCTGACGCGCGAGCGGCGCGCCGCCGGCCGCTTCGATCTCGCCGACCGATCCGCGCATGAGACAGGTGATCCCCGCGCCGGTCGCGATGAACACCCACTTCTCCCACATCTCCTGCACGATCTGATCGCTGCGCCGCGACTCGAAGTTCGCGCCGCGCATCTCGTCCTCGATCGCGACGATCCGCTCCGTCCGCGCGCCGTCGCGCTCGCCGAACACCATCGTGTGGTTCGCATTGAGATGCACGATCTCGCCCGCTTCGCTGAGCGTGCTCGCGATGAAGCACAATCCGCCGAGCACCGCGCGCGGTCCGAAGCGCTGCTCGAGCGCTTCGAGATGCGCCATCCCGTTGAGCATCGGCAGGATCGCCGTGTTCGGCCCGACCGCCGGTGCGAACGAGCTCATGGCGTCGTCGAGATCGTACGCCTTGCAGCTCAGCAGCACGAGATCATATGGCTCGCGCAGCGCGTCGGCCTGCACGGTCGGCGGATTCGAATATCGATAATCTCCGCGCGCCGGACTCTTGATGACGAGCCCATGCTCCGCGAGCTGGCCGGCGCGGCGCGGCCGCACGAGAAAGGTGACGTCGCGGCCGATCTCGAGCAGTCGACCGCCAAAGTATCCGCCGATCCCGCCGGCACCGACGATGAGTGTGCGCATGCGTCGGAATCTATCCGCGCATGGCGGCGAGCAGGACGCTACTCGCCGTGCTGGCCGAGCAGCATCGCGACGTACTGTGCGATCCGCTCCTTCCCCGCCGCCGTCCGCGCGCTCGCGAGATAGCTCGCGTAGATCGCATCCCACTGCGCGGCTGCCTTCGCCGCGGCGCGATCCCAGCGTGCGGCGTCGCGCGCCTTCTGCGCGGCGAGAAGCTCGGGAACGATCAGCGTGCGGATCGAGTCGCGCCGAGCGCCGAGGGATGGCGCCACGTCCTCGCGTCGCGCGATCGTCGGAAGTACCGACAGGCTGTCCGCCACCTCGGCGAGCGCGAGGCTCGCCTTGCGAACGCGCAGGCTGAACGCGGGGTCGCGCATCCGCGCCGAGTCCGGTGCGGCGAGGCCGAGCGCCCAGAAGGGGAGGTTCGGATTCGTCCCCGCGAACGGACCGTCGGGCGACGGGACGAACCAGACGTGCAGCATCACCAGATCGAGCCCCGCCGGCGCGAGATCGGGGTGGTCGTGCCAGCGCGGGGCGCCATCGAACAGCTTCGGCCGCACCGTGTCGTTGTCCGCCGTCAGATAGCCGTACGCCGCGCCGACGAGCGAGTCGCGCCCGTTGATCCGCGAGAACATCAGCTGACTTGGCGCCCCCCGGTTCGTCTGGCGCCCGCTCATCATGAGCTCGCGCGACACCCAGTGCGTCCCCATCGTCGGAATCCAGCCGAAGCGCGGCTGGAACCCCGCCTGCGCCGCGCTGCGTGCGCTGCCGAGTGGCGCGACGGCCACCGCGACGCTGTCGATCTGGCGCCGGGCCTTGGCGGTCACCGGGGCGGGCGGCGCGTGGTGGTCCATGTGCGCCATGCCGGCCATCTGCGCCTTGAGGTGTGGGGCGGCAAGGGTGAGCGCGGCGAGCGTCAGGACGGGGCGGCGGAGCACGTTCATCGGGGACATCGCTGAAAGGTGTTCGGGCGGCGAAATGAGCCTGGTCGCGCGTTCGGGGTGACGGGTATCTGACGCAAATGACATACGTTTGGCCCGTCGCCTCAGTTACACCCCGATTCGAGGAAGGATCGGTCCCGATCGATGCGAGGGCGCATCGTGGTCGCGAACAACGCTGCGGAGGGCCTGCGCATGAATTCGCCTCGCAAATCACTAGTGGTGTGGGCCGTTCTGGGAGCGATCCTCACGCTGATGGTCGCCGTCGACGCGGCGTGGGGGCAGCAGCAGTGTTCTGAGTTCGAGCTCGTCGGCAAGCCGACGACGGTGACGCGGGCGAATAACGCGCCGGTGTACGTGGAAACGCCGTCGTTCGCGCAGACGCCGAACGGCTTGGCGATGATCGGCTCACCCACGTTCTTCTGGACGTCGTCGCGGAAGTTCCTCGATACGAGCTTCACCGGTGCCTTCCTGTCGGAACACGCGCGAAATTCGGTGGGGGTGATTCGCGGCGTGAACGGCGTCGCGAGCGATCTGCCGAGACCAGATAGCGCGCGATGGGGGCGGGATTTTCGCGTCCTCGATGTCCCGCCTGCGCCGATGGTGTTCTGGGCGACGGAGCGTGACACGGCGAAGCGCTCCATGATCTCCGCCGAAAAGGTCTGGAGTGCGCGGCTCGTTGCCGGTCGTTGGACGGCCCCGACAGAGGTCATCCACTCGAGTATCACCTGGACTCCGTCTGTATCGGCGGCTCTGACTGTTCATGGTGTGCCGACTGTAATCGCTCCGGGGTTGGATGATCGCGGCCCGGTGAAGCACGGTGGCTTTTTCCGCGCCCGCTTCGTCGACGAACAGTGGCAGATCGCCTGGGTTCATACTGGATTGCCGCCTGGCTACCTCGACGCCGCCGACGACGGCGCGGGAAGCACCGTTATCGCGATGGTCTCGGAAGTTCTCGAGGACTCGCTCGGTCAGCCGATCAACGGCGTGTATGTCGTCCGCGAGCACGACGGAAAATGGGATGCGCCCGCTCTCATCTACCGATTTGCCGGTGACGAGTTTGGGCACATGCTGAAGATGGGGACTACTTCTGACGGCGCACTGCACATCGTCTGGATGGAAAGCCCGCGCAACATCTTCAGAATGCGCGCAGTTCGACATCTCGTGTCCCACGATCGAGGGATCCACTGGTCGGAGACTGCGCGAATGGTGCTCGATGGGCAGTACGAAGACTTCTTCGCACTATCACGCCCGGGTCGGCCGCTCCTCATTGCGACGCACAGCCTCGATCCAAACCGCGTCAACGTCTGGGCGTGGCGCGTGAGCGGCTGGCAGCCCGTCTTGGACATCTCGACAGCCGCCTTCGCGCGCGTGACGAT
>CBHWBX010000125.1:0-9850 GCA_966111935.1 uncultured Gemmatimonadaceae bacterium | reverse complement strand
CAACACCGACGCAAACGATATGGTGTATCAGTTCGACGCGTCGCGCACCTATGACCCGTCGGCGGAGCTCGAGAAGGTCGCCGCGCCGGTGCTCGCGATCAACTCGGCGGATGATTTCGTCAACCCGCCGGAGCTCGCGATCGTCGAGCCGCTCATCGCGCGCGTGAAGCACGCCAAGTTCGTTCTCCTACCGATCACCGATCAAACGCGCGGCCACGGGACGCATTCGCTCCCAGCCGTCTGGAAGTCGCACCTCGCGGCGTTCCTGGCCAATCTGCCGGAACGCTGATTCACACTCACCTCCCCTCCATGCTCTTTCGCCGCCTCGCGATCGCAGCCGCGATCGCCCTTCCTCGGCTCCTCGAAGCGCAGCACGGCCCACTCTCTCCGATCATTCTGCAGCTGCCGTCGAGCACGCGCGCGCTCGGCCTTGGTAACACCGGCGTCGCCTCGCGCGACGATGACGTGATCTTCTACAACCCGGCGCGGCTCGTGAACGCGACCGGCTTCAGCGCGTCGGGCGAATGGATGTCGTCCACGTCCGGCACCGGCGCGCTCTCCGCGGTGACCCGCTTCAACGGCGGCGGCATCGGGATCGGCGCCCGCTTCGCCAACTACGAGCTGTCGAACAGCCCGATCGCGGCGACGCGCGCAAACATGGTCGAGGAAGGGCTCAATCCCGGTACGTCGCTCGAAGCGACGATCGGCTTTGCCCAGACCATCAAGGGCTACCAGCTCGGCGTTGCCGCGAAGTACGCCGAGGAGATCAGCAACAACTCGCGAATCAGTCGTCCGCTCGCCGACATCGGCGTCGCCCACGACTTCTTCCGAACGACGTTCGGACTCGCCGTGCAGAACATCGGCAGCGACGACATGGACATCCGCGGCCAATCGCTGCTGCTTCCCGTCCGCACCACCCTCGGCGCGGCGCGCGGCGGCATCGCCGGCCCGCTCGACTACTACGCCACCGCCGCGGTCAGCCTGATTCGCGACGACTTCGTGCAGCCGTCGGGCGGCGCGGAGCTGAGCTACAGCTGGCTCAGTGGGTACAACGTGGCCGTTCGCGCCGGTGCGCGGCGTCCGGCGACGGGTGAAGAGTGGTTCACCGCCGGGGCCGGCTTCACGATGGACCGCCTCACGATCGAGTACGCGCTCGAGACGCTCAGCAACCAGCGCGTCGGCAACCGCTTCGGCCTGCGGGTGCGCTGATGACTCACCACACTGATTTCATGAAAATGCGCGCGTTCGCGCTTTCGGTCCTCGGTACGACGCTCCTCGCCGCCGGCTGCACGCAGGCGCTGAAGCTCACGAAGGACGATTCCCCGACGGTGCTCTCGCACCAGCTGATCAACGCGCCGAACCCTGGGGAGAAGGGCAGCCTCGCGGTGCGCACCCTGTACTACGGCAGCGGCACCGACAAGCGCCGCGCCGAGTATCGGGACTCGGTGTCGATCAAGACGCGCACGGTCGACCTGTCGCCGTTCGTGAGCGCCGAGCCGAACGTCGCGAAGGATCGCGAGAAGGACTGGGGCTTCGGGTTCAGCAAGGCGCCGCTCAACGCGCGCGTCTGGTATCCCGAGGGCAACGGCCCCTTCCCGCTCATCCTCATCGTCCACGGCAACCACGATCCGCTCGACTACTCCGACCCGGGCTACGGCTACCTCGGCGAGCTGATGGCGTCGCGCGGCTTCATTTTAGCATCGGTTGATGAGAATTTCATCAACGGCGGACTGCGCGGCGAGAGCGACGGTCGGGCGTGGCTCCTCCTCAAGCACCTCGAGCTCTGGAAGCACTGGAACGACAGCGCTTCCGGCCCGTTCGCGCACAAGGTGGACATGAACAACATCGGGATCATGGGGCACTCGCGCGGCGGCGAGGCGGTCGTGATCGCGGCGGCGTTCAATCGCCTGAGCCACTACCCCGACGACGCGAACGTGAAGTTCAACTTCAACTTCAACATCAAGTCGGTGTTCGCGATCGCTCCGGTCGACGGACAGTACAAGCCGGCCGGCCAGTGGACGCCGGTCGAGAATGTGAACTACATGGTGATCCACGGCTCGCACGACGGCGACGTCTCGTCGTTCAACGGGCTCCGCGCCTATCAGCGCATCCGCTTCACCGACGGCAAGCCGTGGTTCAAGACGGCGTGGTACGTCTATCGCGCCAACCACGGCCAGTGGAACTCCGTCTGGGGGAACAAGGACAACGGACCGCGCAGCGGTCGCTCCCTCGATCTTCGCGGGCTCATCACCCCGGAAGAGCAGCGCCAGTTCAGCAAGGTGACGATCGGCGCGTTCATGGAAGCGACGCTCCACGGTAAATCCGAGTACCTCCCGATGTTCCGCGACCATCGCGTCGCCGGGGCGTGGCTCCCGAAGACGATGTACATCACGCGCTTTCAGGAATCGGGCTTCCAGCCGGTCGCGAACTTCGAGGAAGACGTCGACGTCACCACGGGCAGCGTGCACGGCGTGACGATCAGCGGCGACAGCCTGGCGACGTGGAAGGAAAGCCCGGTGAATCTGCGCAGCGGCGCGAACGATCCGATCAACACCCAGGCGGTCACGCTCGGTTGGAATCGCCACATTCGCGGCGACGACACCACGAAGCTCGGACAGCCGGCGTCGTACACGATCACGCTCAGCGATTCCCTGCGCACGGCGCTCGCCGTCGGACGCGAATCGTCGGTGTATCTCTCGCTCGCGCCGACCGACGCCAAGCCGGGGCCGCGCGCTCCGGCGCGTGATCCGAAGGCCGACAGCGGCAAGAAGGACGCGAAGCCCGCGTCACGGCCCCCCGCGCCCAAGAATCCGCCGAAGGATACGACGCCGGTCGACCTGACCGTCGAGATGGTCGACGCCGCGGGACACGTCGCCCGTCTTCCGCTCAGCCGCTTCGGCGTGCCGCGGCGTCCGCTCGAGATCCACATCCTGCGCCGGCGCGACCAGGAGCAGCAGCGCTTCCCCACGCAGTACGAGATGGTGCTCCAGACCTATGTGATGCCGCTCGCCGAGTTCGCGCAGCAGTCGCCGCAGTTCGACGCGACGCACCTCAAGTCCATCCGTCTCGTCTTCGATCGTCTTGCCGCCGGCACGGTCGTCGTCGACGACATCGGTCTCTCGGGCAAGGCAGCGCCGTTCGTCTCGCTCGGCGAGCCCTGAGCACCGCTCTGATCGCGCGCGCTACTTTCGTGGCGCGCCGATCAGATCTCTCACGCGCGCGAACAGCGCTTCGGCGCTGAACGGCTTCGCGAGCACCGCGTCCGGCTCGGCGAATGACTTCCGCACCGTGTCCTCGTCCATGTAGCCGGACATGAGCAGGATCGGTGTGCCCGGTTGGATGCGATGGAACTGCTGGGCGAGCTCGCTCCCGTTCATCCGCGGCATCATCACGTCGCTGATGAGCAGGTCGACTGGCTCGTCGAGCGTGCGCAGCGTCTCGAGCGCATCGGCGCCGTCGCACCCCTCGAAGACCTTGTAGCCGGCATCGGCGAGCAGCCGCACTGTCAGAGCGCGCACGCCTTCGTTATCTTCGGCGAGCAGGATGCGGTTCCCCGTCGACGAACGCATCGCGGCGACGGGTTTCACGGGCGCGCCCCCTTCCCCCGGCTTCGCCACGGGAAGATGGATCGTGAACACGCTTCCCTTCCCGAGCGCACTGTCCACGCCGACGTGACCGCCGCTCTGGAGAATGATGCCGTAGACCGTCGCGAGGCCGAGCCCCGCGCGTCCTTTCGGATCCTTCGTCGTGAAGAACGGCTCGAACACGCGCGCGCGCGTCTCCGGGCTCATCCCCTCGCCGGTGTCGCTCACTTCGATCACGACATAGCGGCCCGGAGGGATCGCGCCTTCGTCGTCGACGATCTCGTTGTGCGTGCCGATGTGCAGCCTGCCGCCCTGGGGCATCGCGTCGCGCGCGTTGAGCGCGAGATTGAGCAGCACCTGCTCGAGCTGGCCCGGATCGGCGCGTACGGTCCACAGATCCGCCTCGAGCGTCTCCTCGACGACGATCGCATCGCCGAGCAGGCGCCGCACGATCCGCGTCATGTCGCTGACGATCGCGTTGACGCTCAACGCCTCCATCCGCAGCACCTGACGCTTGCTGAACGCGAGCAGTTGCCGCGTCAGCGCGGCCGCGCGCTCCGTCGCCTTGAGGATCTCGGCGATGTCCTTGCGCCGCGGATCGCCCATCTCCAGGCTCCGGCCGAGCAGGTCGCTGAAGCCGCGGATCGACGTGAGCAGGTTGTTGAAGTCGTGCGCGACGCCGCCGGCGAGCTGGCCGACCGCGTCCATCTTCTGCGCGTGACGCGCTTCTTCCTCGAGGCGGCGGCGCTCGGTGACGTCGCGCGACACCGACAGCACTTCGGAGACGAGCCCCGACTTCGGATCGCGCACGCCCTGGCTCGTCGTCTCGAACCACACGTAGTGGCCGTCGCGGCGACGAATGCGATACGTCATCGTCTCGATCCCTTCATGGCCCAGCAGCCGTGCGCTCGCACGGCGCACGGACTCGAGATCGTCGGCATGGCAATACTCGAACACCGACGTGCCCACGAGCTCGTCGGCGGTGTAGCCGAGCAGCGTCAGACAGACCGGCGACACGTACAGCAGCAGTCCGTCGGGCGACAGCCGCGACAGCATGTCCGTCGAATGCTCGGCCAGGAAGCGGTGGCGCTCCTCGCTCTCGCGCAACGCGAGCTCGGCGCGCTTGCGCTCGGTGATGTCGCGCGCGACGGCGAACAACGACGTGACGACGCCGTCCCGCGTCTCGAGGTGCACGTTCTGGCCGATCCACAGCTCCCGGCCGTCGATCGCGATCGCCGGAAATTCCCAGTACGTGACCGGAATGCGCTCCTTGCCCTGCCGCTTGTAAAGCTCGATCCCCTGCTGGTGATAGTCGTGGCGGACGAACTCGAGATACATCCGCCCCACGATGCCCGGACCGTCGGGCCCGAAGCCGAGCAGGCGCGACGCGATCGGATTCGCGTAGGTGAAGATGCCGCGCGTGTCGATGCGATAGATGCCGTCGCTCGCGCTCTCGACGAGATGGCGGAAGCGCGACTCGCTGTCGGCGAGCGTCTTCAGCATGTTCTTGCGCTTCGTGACGTCGCGCGACGTGATCGCGACGCCGTCTTCCACGCGCACGAGTTGATGCCGGACCCAGCGCGTCTCGCCGGCGGCATTCTGCACGCGCATCTCGTCCTCGAACGACTCACCGCTCTCGACGACGGCGACGAGTCGCGCGAGCAGCCCCGTGTGGCGGATCGTCGGAAGAATTTCCGTGGCCAGGCGCCCGAGCAGATCCGCTCGGCTGAGGCCAAGGAACACTTCGCCGCGCTCGTTCAGTTCAACAATCTTGAAATCGACAATCGTTCCCGAACGGTCGCGAACGCTTTCGCAGAGGAAGAAGGCGTCGAGGCTCGCGGCGATCGCGCCGCGGAAGCGACTTTCTACGAGGCTCAGCGAATTGGTTTTGCCGCGAGCCGTGGAAGACGGGGTCACAACGGTAGGACGAGGGGCCGAAGCCAAGGGCACGAACGTTCCGTCCCAGCCATCGTCGCTGTGACTGGACGTAATTTGCAGAGGTTGCAGCGTATGGCAACGTCCGGAGGCTTATCGCGATGGTAAGCGTTTCGATGGCAGTTTTGGGTGTCTTCAGTGTGCTTGGGGGCCCGTCGATTCAATCGACAGTCGCGGCTCAGTCCGTGCCCGATTCTGCCCGCCTGCTCGGCGCTGTGCGGTCAGAGCAGCGCGACTTCGAGGCGTATCGGCGTACCCGCCTTCCGCTGGAGCTGGGTGGAACCGCCGTGTGCGACGTGCGCATCGGGCGCTACTGCTACTGGCGCGGCGATGACGACGATCAGAACATGCCGCCCGAGCCGCCCGAGATTCGCAAACGGCGCTTCGTCCTCATCGCCGCGCTCGACTCGGCCGCATCGCGAATTCCCAGCGATCCCTGGGTCGCCGGCCAGCGCGTGCGCTATCTCGTCGAGGCCGACAGTATCGACGACGCAATCGCCGCCGCGCGGCAGTGCCGGGCGGAACGGTCGTGGTGCGCGGCGCTCGCCGGCTACGCGCAGCACGTCGGCGGCCGTTTCGCCGATGCCGATTCGACCTATCGCGTCGCCCTCGCCGCGATGCCCGAGCCCGAACGCTGCCGCTGGCTCGACGTCGGCGACATCATCGCCGACGACGTGCGCGCGCGATTCAAGCAGCTTCCCTGCGCCGACCGCGACGCCTTCATCCGACGCCTCGTCTGGATCGGCGCGCCGCTGCTCTCGGTCGCCCAGACCGACCTCCTCACGGAGCACTTCGCGCGCCTCACCCGCGCCCGCATGGCCGAGCATTCGGCGTCGGTCGACGGCGAATACTGGGCCGACGATGAGAGAGTTCTGATGTTGCGCTACGGCTGGCCGCGCTGGTTCACGCGGCGAGATCAGCCGTACACTTCCCTGCCGTCGCGTCCGTCGATCACCGGCCACGACGCCGGGATGCCCTACTACTTCTTCCCGTCGGTCCACGCCGTCGATTCCCTCGTCGACCTTCGGCCGAGTGACTGGAATCTCGACGACCCGCGCGCGGTGTCGGGGTATTCACCGCGCTACGCGCGCTCGGTGCACGACCTCGTCGGACAGGTCGCCGTGTTCCGCCGCGGCGACTCGGCGGTCGTCGTCGCCACCTGGGATGCGCGGCGCGACACGACGCTCACCGGACGCGATCTCGACGTGACGCTGCTCCTCGCCGATGTCGGCTCGGTGAAGGCGACGACACGCGGGCGCGGGCACAACATCGGCCGCCTCGACGTTGCCGCGCCGATCGACTCGGGGCTCGTGAGCCTCGAGGTGCTGTCTCCCGACGACCGCCGCGCGGGCCGTCTGCGCGTCGGGCTCGCTCCGCGGCCGCGATCGAGCGTCGCGCTGTCCGATCTTCTGCTCTACTCGTCGGCGGACTCGCCCCCGGAGACGCTCGCCGCGGCGCGGGACTCGGCGCTCTTCGGCAACGTCGTCCCGCGGGCACGCGGGGTCGGCGTGTTCTGGGAGAGCTACGGCCTGCCGAGCGATGCGCGGCCGGTCGAGTACACGCTCGTCGTCGAGCAATTCGGCACGAGCTGGATGCGTCGCGCCGCCGAGCGCCTGCATCTCGCGGATCCGACGACGGGGACGCGTGTGCAATGGCAGGAAGTGCCGCGCTCGGCGCACGGCATCGCCGCGCGCGGTGTGCGGCTCGATCTCGCACGGTTGCGAACCGGGCGGTACCGCGTCACACTCGATGTCAGGGCAGCGAACGGCGCACAGGCGTCGACGACTCGCGAGATCGAGATCCGCGACCGCTGAGGGGCTGAATCCGGCCGCACGGACAGTAACCCTTGTAAGTTTGGGCCCGCATCAGCTATCCTTATAGGATGGGTCCCAATTCAATGTCTCAGGGATCGACTGCTACGGACTCGCGCGCGAATGAGCGTGCGATGAATGCCGTGCGAAGCATCGTTCGCGCGCAGCGCATCAACACGCGCGCGATCGAGTTGAAGATGGGGATCAGCCTCGCGCAGCTCTTCGTCTTGCAACAACTCGCCGAGCAACCCGCGCAGTCGCTCAACGATCTCGCCGATCGTACGGCGACACACCAGAGCTCCGTGTCGGTGGTGGTTCGCCGGCTCGTCGAGCGCGGTCTCGTGTCGCGCACCTCCTCGACCGCCGACAAGCGGCGCATCGAGCTCGCACTCACACCGGAAGGACGGCAGCTGCTCGTCGGCGCGCCGACGACCTTTCAGACGCAGCTGATCTCCGGGCTCTCGCAGCTCGCGCCGCAGGACCAGGCGATGCTCGCCGACCTGCTCGAGCAGTGGCTGCGCGCCGCGAACATCGACATCGCCGCTCCGCCGATGCTCGGCGAGGGCGAGAGCGACGACGAGGCGAAATCGCACCGTGTCTGACGGCGGCCACGGGCCGCTGAACGCCGCGAGCGGGCTCTCTGTCGCCCCCTCGCTCGATGCGGCCGCGGCAGCCATTCAGGCGCCGCCGGAATACCGCGCCGTCGATCGGCGCGTTGCGTTCATTGCTTGTCTCGCCATAGGGATCGGCGCCTGCGGCGCCCTGATCGCCGCGATTCTCACGCGTCTGATCGGTCTCATCACCAACATCGCCTACTACGGCCAGTGGTCGACGACCTTCCGTCCGCCGACGACGTCGCACCTTGGCGTGTGGTCGGTGGTCGTCCCGGTCATCGGCGCGCTGATCGTCGGCGTGATGGCGCGCTACGGCGCGGCGGCGATTCGAGGTCACGGCATCCCGGAAGTGATGGAGCGGGTGCTCTACAACCGGAGCCAGATCTCGCCGAAGATCATGTTCCTCAAGCCGCTGTCGGCGGCGATCGCGATCGGCACCGGCGGCCCGTTCGGCGCCGAGGGACCGATCATCGCCACGGGTGGCGCGCTCGGCTCGGTGCTCGGGCAGATCATTCACGTCACCGCCGACGAGCGAAAGATCCTGCTCGCCGCCGGCGCGGCCGCGGGCATGTCGGCGACCTTCGACAGCCCGGTGTCCGCGGTGCTGCTCGCGGTGGAGCTGTTGCTGTTCGAGTATCGTCCGCGCTCGCTCATCCCCGTCGCGCTCGCGTCGGCGGTCGCGGCGACGACGCGCTCGCTGATTCTCGGCGGCGGCACCGACTTCCACGCGCCGCCGCTCGCCGAAGTCACGCTCGGATCGCTCGGCGCGTACGTGGTGCTCGGCATCGTGATGGGTCTCGCCGCGGTCGCGGTGACGCGCATCGTCTACTGGATCGAAGATCTCTATGAAGAGATTCCGATCCACTGGATGTGGTGGCCGGCGATCGGCGCGGTGGCGGTGGGTGTGATCGGCCTGATGGATCAGCGTACGCTCGGCGTCGGCTACTCGAACATCAACGCGATCATCAACGGCGACTTCGTCGGCACGACGCTGCTCGTGCTCGTGATCCTCAAGTTCCTGTCCTGGTCGATCTATCTGGGCAGCGGCACGTCGGGCGGTACGCTGGCGCCTTTGTTCACGATCGGCGGCGGCATCGGCGCACTGCTCGGCGGTGTGGCGAGCAGCGCGCTGCCGTCGATGGGGATGGATCCGCACATCGCCGCGCTGATCGGCATGGGCGGCATGTTCGCCGCGGCGTCGCACGCCCTGCTCGCGTCGATCGTGTTCACCTTCGAGATCACGCGTCAGCCGATGGAGCTGCTGCCGCTGCTCGCCGGCTGCAGCGCCGCGTACCTGGTATCGCTGCTCCTGATGCGCAGCTCGATCATGACGGAGAAGCTCGCCCGCCGCGGCACGCAGGTGCGCACCGAGTACAGCGCCGACTTCCTCGATCGCGTCTCGGTGCGCGATGGATGCACACGCGACGTGATCACGATCGACGGCGAAGTGCCGCTCGCCGAAGTCCGCGCGTGGCTCGCCCGTCGCGAACCGGGCACGTCCCACCAGGGCTTCCCGGTGGTCGACGGCGAGAGCTTCCTGCTCGGCGTCGTGACGCGTCGCGACCTGCTCGACCCGGGGAACGACGGCACGCTCCTCGTCCGCGACCTCGTGCATCGCGGCGCGGCGGTGGTGTTCGAGGACAACACGCTGCGCGAAGCGGCGGACCACATGGTGCACGAGAAGGTGGGACGTCTGCCGGTCGTGCGTCGCGACGACCCGCGGCGAGTGGTCGGCATCATCTCGCGCAGCGATCTGCTCGGAGCGCATCGGGATCGGTTGGATGCGGCGAGGGTGACGGAAACACCGCCGATCGGGAAGCAGTGGAGGAGGAACGGGGCGTTGTAGCGGGGAGTAGAGCATAAAGGCGCGAAATCCCGAACGGCGCGAGGTCCCAAACGGCGCGAG
>CBHWBX010000124.1:0-9850 GCA_966111935.1 uncultured Gemmatimonadaceae bacterium | reverse complement strand
CCGCAGTACAATGTCCATGATCTCCGGAGTCGATCGCGTGCGTCGGACCATCCCGCTTCTCGTGCTGCCCGTCTTCGCGTCCGCCGCTCGCGCTCAGGATACGATCCCGCGCCGCCTGCCTGCCGTCGTCACCGTGACGCGTGACGTCGGCCGGTCGCCGCTCGACCTGCCGTACAGCATCACGAGTCTGCGCCCGGATACGATCAACCCCGGGCAGACGCATACCTTCGTCGAGCAGACGCTCGCCCTGATTCCTGGGCTCACCGTCGCCAATCGCACGAATCCGTCGCAGGACACCCGGATCTCCGTGCGCGGTTTCGGGGCGCGATCGCAGTTCGGCGCGCGGAGCATTCGCATCCTGCGTGACGGCATGCCGCTCACGCTCCCCGACGGCCAGACGCCGATCGACTATCTCGACCTCGAGGCGGTCGGCCGCGTCGAAGTCATTCGCGGCGCGGCATCGTCGCTCTACGGTAACGCGTCGGGCGGCGTGATCGACCTGCGCTCGACCGACGCGCCCAATACGCCCTTCTCGCTCCAGGCGAGGACCTGGGGTGGAGCGAACGGCATGCGCCGCACCGTCGGCCTGTTCGGCGGCACCGTCGGCGCGGCGTCGTTCATCGGCAATATCGGCCGGACGCAGAACAGCGGGTTTCGCCAGTACGCGAAGCAGCGCCTGACGAACGCGTTCCTCAGTGGAACGACCCAGGTCGGCGGCACCGACATCGCGCTCATCGGCATGGGACTCGACATGCCGGTCGCCCAGAACCCCGGCGCGCTCACGCGCGCGCAGGTGGACAGCGCGCCCGAACAGGCCGACGCGCCGTCGATGTCGAAGCAGGCGCGCAAAGCGGTGCATCAGGTGCAGGTCGGCCTGTCGGCGCGCCGCGCCGTTCTTGGCGACGGTGAGCTCAGCGCGCAGGTCTACGGCGGCACGCGCTCGCTGTACAACCCGCTCACCTTCGCCGTCGTCGGCGTCGATCGTCACCAGAGTGGAACCGGCGCGCGACTGACGTTGCCGTTCGATGCAGGCGTGCATCAGCGCGTCAGCGTCGGCGTCGATGCGCAGTGGCTCAACGACGCGCGAAAGAACTGGGCGAACTGCAATGGACTTCGCGCGCCGACCGCGGCGTGCCCGTCGCTCGCGGTGGAGAAGGGTGCGCTCTCACTCGATCAGCGCGAGCTGGTATCGAGCGTCGGTCCGTACGTGCGCGACGAGCTCGACATCGGCCGCATTCGCGCCACGGCCGGCGTGCGCGCGGATCAGGTCCGCTTCGAGGTGCAGGATCATTTCCTCAGCGACAATCGCGACGACTCCGGTGCACGGACGCTCCACGCCGTCAGTCCGATGCTCGGCGCGTCGTACCGTCTCTCTCCGATTCACTCGCTCTACGCCACCGTCGGCTCGGCGTTCGAGACGCCGACGACGACGGAGCTCGGCAACCAGGCCGACGGCACCGCCGGCTTGAATCGCGATCTCAAGCCGCAGTATTCGACAACCTACGAGACTGGCGTGAAGGGCCTCGCGCTCACCCGCCTGCAGTACGACCTCGCGCTGTTCGAGACGGAGGTCCGCGACGAGCTGATCCCGTTCGAGGTGCCGGGCGGTGCCGGGCGCACCTACTATCGCAACGCCGGCCGCACGCGCCGTCGCGGCGCTGAAGTGCAGCTCGCGACCGATGTGGGTCCGCTCTCACTGACCGCGGCATACACCTGGTCGCATTTCCGTTTCCGCGACTTCGTGAACGCCGGCGTGCAGTACGGCGGCCACGCGATCCCCGGCATCCCCGAGAACCAGCTCCAGGCCGCGGCGACGCTGCACCTCCCGAAGTCGTTCGTCGTCGCCGAGGTGGTCACGAAGAGCCGCGTGTGGGTGAACGACGCGAACTCTCCGGGTGCATACGCGCGCGGTTACGAGGTGCTCAACCTCCGCGCCGGCGGCACGGCGGTCTTCGGTCGCCCCTGGCTCTCACCGATCGTCGCCGTGCAGAACTTGTTCGATCGCCGCTACGTCGGCTCTGTCGCCGTGAACGCCTCCGGCGCCTCGATCGCCGCGACGAAGTTCTACGAGCCCGCGCCGGGCCGGACGTGGTACGTTGGGCTGAGCGCTGCTACGACCCCGTGGTAATCGCGCTCGATCCCTCCGTGTTTGTTCCAGCACCTCGTCGATAGAACGGCAAACACGCGAAACATGAAAACAAACCCGCGAAATCGGCTTGGATGCCGCTTCGCGGGTTTCGTGTGTTTTCCTTCGCGTGTTTGCAGTTATCTCGGCGGGGAGGGGTGCGAACAAAGGAGAAACGAAGGCGCGGAATAAACGAAACACGCGGAGAAAACAAAAGAAGAACGCGTGCTGCACTTCTTCCGCGTATTCCCTTTGTTCCGCGTGTTCGGTTCAATCCGTTAGATCCAGCCCGATCACGGGATCTTCCACAGCCACATCCCCCTCCCGATCCTCGCCACCGGCGGATACTGCCTTAGCCACCCGTACGCGCCCGGCATCCACTCCCCGACGAGGAATGTCTCACCCGCCGCGACCCAGCCGTGCGGACGCTCGTTCGGGTTCAGGAACCGCGAGCGCGGGACGCCGGCCGCACTCGGTGACGTCGTCCCGAAGTACGCGACGTACACCGAATCACGGATCCCACGCGCCTGAATCGTGTCGCGCAGGCGATAGAGATCCTGCCCCCAATCGAGGTTGCTGTCGACGAGCACGCGCTCGGGATGCGGGCCGGCGAGGGGATTGAAGTAGGCGAGATGATCCGGATGGGCGCGCACGACGATCAGCACCGATGCCGCGCTCAGCGCGATCGCGAGCGCCCGTCCCGCGACGGCGCGACGCATCTGCCACAGCGCCATCACCCCCTGCGCGGCGACGATCGCGAGCAGCGGATAGATCGGCAGCACCAGGCGGACGCCGAGATCCACGCGCACGCGCAGGCTGATCGCGAGAATCGTCGCCGCGGCGATGAGCGGCATCGATGCCGCCCAGTCGCGCTTCGTCACCAGCGCACGCATCGCAACCCAGGCGCCGATCGCCGACAGCATGATCAATGGAAATGGCGTCTTCACGGCAAGCGCGACGGGGAAGTAGTACCACCAGCCGTTGAACCCCGGCGTCCCGAGCAGATACGTGTAGTGCCCGCGATTGCCGTGCGCGACGAACTGCCGCACGCCTTCGACGAACGGCGCGGCATCGAAGCGGTAGAGCGCGAGGATGACGAGGGCCGACGCGCCGATCGCCATCGCGACCTGCCCGAACACCCGCCTGGCCTGGACCTCGCCGAAGCTCCAGCGACGCTCCGCCCATCCGCGAATCAGATACATGATCCCGAGCGGCCCCGCGACGAAGGCGAGCGCCGAGATCCGGCTCCCGACCGCGCCACCGACCGCGAGCCCCGCGAATAGGGCGTTCCCTGTCGAGGGATCCTGCGCCCATCGCAGCGCCGCGTATAGCGCGAGCACGGTCATCGCCGCGCAGGCGATGTCCGTCGTCGCCAGCCCCGCGTGCGCGAGCGTCGTCGGGTTGGTGACGGCGAAGAGCAGCGCGACGGCCGCCCCTGCCTCGCCGAGCTGCTGTCGTCCCCACGCCCACACGGCACCGCAGAGGACGATCAGGAACACGAGCATCCCATGCCGCGCGCTCGCCAGCGTGTCCACGTAGTGATCGCCGGCGCCGAGGATCGCTCCGCCCTCGGTGTACAGCTCCTTCTGGCCGGTCGTCTGCGCGCCATGCACGTACGGGGCGAGCGAGAGCGCGATCCGCCCGAGGGGTGGGTGCGGCAGATCGTATGTGTAGTGGCCGGTGGTCAGCCACTCGATGCCGGCGGCCAGATGCGCAGGCTCGTCCATCGTCGCGCTGAACACCCGCGCCGTCGAGGCGACCGCGAGCACCGCCAAGAGCACGAGCGCGACCGCGACGGCGCGCCAACCGGGTGCGGATGTGCGGTCCATCACGCTCGGCTGCTTGAGACGCACGTGATCGTGGGGTAGCTTCCCGCGCGCCCTTCCGAGCTATTCTCCCACCGACGCATGGATTCTTCCGCCATCGAGATACGTCCCCTCGCCACGCGCGCCGAGCTGCAGGCCGCCGTGGATCTCCAGCATGCGACCTGGGGTGAAGCGTTCAGCGATGCGGTTCCGGTGAGCATTCTCAAGGTCTCGCAGCGTGTCGGTGGCGTGAGCGCAGGCGCGTTCGCCCCCGACGGTGCGCTGCTCGGGTTCGTGTTCGGATTGACCGGCGTCGAGCGCGGGCGCGTCGTCCACTGGTCCGACATGCTCGCCGTCCGTCCTGAGGCGCGCAATCTCGGCCTTGGACGACGCCTCAAGGAGTATCAGCGCAACGTCGTGCGCGAGCTGGGCGGCGCGGTCATCTACTGGACCTACGATCCGCTCATCGGCCGCAACGCCCACCTGAACTTCAATCGCCTGGGCGTGCGGCTCGCCGAGTATGTGGACGACATGTACGGCGTGACCGACAGCGTGCTGCACGGCGGCATCCCGACCGATCGTCTGGTCGTCGCCTGGCCGACGAGCGACGAGGAGCTGTCGCAGAATCTCGGCATCGCCGAGAACGCGATCGCGTCGGACGATTGCGCCCAGTCGCCGCTCGTCGACGACACGCTCATCGCCTCGACCGCGGGCGCGTCGATCCTGCCGCATTGCGTGCGCATCGAGATCCCGGCGAATGGCGAGGCCGTACTCGCGGGCTCTCCCGAGTCGGGAATGGAGTGGCGCCTGCGCGTGCGACAGGCGATGCGCTGGGCGCTGTCCGCGGGCTATTCGATCGCCGCGTTCTGCCCGAATGAAAACGCCGATCGCGGCTACTATCTGCTCACGAAGGCTACCCGCACCCTCTCCCTGCATCGGTCGTGAATCTCCATCTCGAGCGCATCGTCCTTCGCGAGATCCGGCTCCCACTGAAGGAGCCGTTCCGCATCTCGTCCGGCGTCGTCACCGACCGGCGCATCTGTCTTCTCGAGCTGACGGACGCCGACGGCGTCACCGGCTGGTCGGAGTGCGTCGCAGGCGAGCAGCCGAACTACAGCGCCGAGACGATCGACACGGCGTGGCACGCGATCCGGGAATGGCTCGCGCCGCGCCTGCTCGGCGTGAGCGTGCCGCACCCCGACGCCGTGTTCGCGCTGCTCGACCGCAACGTGCGCGGGCACAACATGGCGAAGGCGGCGCTCGAGATGGGATGCTGGGACGTCGGCGCGCGGCAGCGCAGCGTCTCGCTCTCGCATTTCCTTGGCGGCGCGCGCGATCGCGTCGCGACGGGCATCTCGATCGGCATCCAGGCGAATCCCGATGCACTCGCCCAGCGCGCGCGTGCCGCGTACGAGCAGGGCTATCGCAAGATCAAGGTGAAGATCGAGCCGAATGCCGACGTCGCGTTCGTGCGCGCGGTGCGCGATGAGCTCGGCCCGTCGGTCCACCTGATGGCCGACGCAAACTCCGCCTACACGCTCGCCGACGCCGACCATCTCGCGCAGCTCGATCAGTTCGATCTCATCATGCTCGAGCAGCCGCTCGGCCGCGACGATCTCGTGCGCCATGCGACGCTCCAGCAGCGCATGGCGACGCCGCTCTGTCTCGACGAGTCGATCACCGACGTCGATCGCGCCGAGGACATGATCGCGCTCAAGGCGGGGCGCATCATCAACATCAAGCCGGGACGCGTCGGCGGATTCGCCGTGTCGCGCGCGATCCATGACGTATGTCAGCGCAACGCCATTCCCGTGTGGTGCGGCGGCATGCTCGAGAGCGGCATCGGACGCGCGCACAACGTCGCGCTCGCGTCGCTGCCGAATTTCACGCTCCCCGGCGACCTCTCGCCGAGCGCGCGCTACTGGGCGCGCGACATCGTCACGCCGGAGTGGACGATGGACGCCGACGGCATGGTCCACGTGCCGCTCGACCGTCCGGGCATCGGCGTCACGGTGAACATGGATCGCGTCGACGATCTGACGGTGCGGCGCGAAGAGCTCGCGCTCACCCGCGCATGACCGTCGCCGCGTCGCTGACGAAATCGTTCGGCGATTCCGTCGCCGCCGACCTCGTCGCGCTGCGGCGCGCGATCCACGCCGACCCGGAGCTCGCCTTCGCCGAGCATCGTACCGCGGCGAAGCTGCTCGCCGCGCTCGAGCGCTTCGGCATCACCGAGGTGCGGCGCGTCGGCGCGACGGGGCTCGTCGCGCGCGTGCCGGGGAAGAATCGGCGGGTGCCCGTCGTCGCCGTCCGCGGTGACATCGACGCGCTCCCGATCGACGAGGCGACAGGGCTGTCGTTCGCGTCGCGCACGCCCGGCGTCATGCACGCCTGCGGTCACGACGTGCACGCGACGTGGGCCGTCGGCGCGGCGGCATCGCTCGCCTCAACCCCCGCCGAGGGCGATGTGCTCGTCGTCCTCCAGCCCGCGGAGGAAACGGGGAAGGGCGCGCTGGCGATTCTCGAGAGCGGCGCGCTCGACGGCGTCCGCGCCATCTTCGGCGGACACGTCGATCGCCGATTCGAGGTCGGCCAAGTCGTCGCCGACGAAGGTCCGCTCGCCGCGTCCGCGGATACCTTCGAGATCGAGCTGCTCGGCGTCGGCGCGCACGCGGCGCGTCCGCACGAAGCGCGCGATCCGATCGTCGGGGCCGCCGCGGTCATCTCGGCCCTCCAGACGATCGTCAGCCGCCGACTGAACCCGGCGACGCCGGGCGTCGTGACGGTCGGGTCGATCCACGCCGGATCGGCGCCCAATGTGATTCCCGATCGGGCCATTCTCACCGGAACGGTGCGCGCCGTGGAGCCGGCCTCCCGTGCGCTGATGCTCGACGAGGTCGCGCGAGTGACCCGCGACGTCGCGTCGGGGTTCGGCCTCGAGGGCCGTGTCATGATCGATCGGGGGACGCCGCCGATCGTGAACCCGCCGGGCCCCACGGGCTGGGCTCGAGAGGCGGTGGCGTCGATACTGGGAAGTGAGGGGCTTCGGCCGCTCGGCTTTCTCAACCTCGCCGGGGAGGACTTCGCCCATTACATGGAGGCGATCCCCGGCTGTTTCCTTCGCATCGGAGCACGGGAAACGGGTGGCTCGGTGATACCGGCCCACGCGTCCACCTTCTATCCTGCGGAGGAGAGTTTGTTCGTCGGCGCGTCCGTGCTCGCCGAATGCGCCCGGGTGGCCTCGGCCACGCTCGCGTCCGCTTGAAACGTTTGTGTCGTATCTCGCATTCCCTTAGTAGATGAATTTCCGCCTTTCTCGCCGATCGATCCTCACTCTCAGTGTGCTCGCCGCCGTGGCCTGCGGCGGGAGCGACGGCGTGTCCCCGTCGAATGAGCCGCCGGCGGACATCGCCCCGCTGTCGGACCTGACGCGTGCTTCGCTCGTCGGCGCGACGATCCCAGGCGGGCTCAGCGTCAAGGTTACGGACGCCTCGGGCCGTCCGGTGAAGGGAGCGAACGTCGCCTTTGCCGTGACGCTCGGCAACGGCCTCACGAGCCCGCGCCTCGCCGAGACGGACGCCAACGGCGTCGCCAAGACCACGTGGACCCTCGGCACGATCGCCGGTGGCAACGAAGTCACGGCGGGGGTGAGCGGCGTCGAGAAGGTCGTGAAGTTCTCGGCGACCGGAGCAGCGGGCGCGGTCAACGCGATCTCGCTGTCGACCCGCAGCACGCGCCTTCTCGTCGGCGTCGACACGACGCGCATCGTCGCGCGTGCCGTCGATCTGTTCGGCAACTCCACCGACGCACAGCCGACGTTCACCGTCCGCGATCCGACGCTGATCGCGATCGACAACGCCGGCCTCGTGCGCGCGTTGCGCCGCGGCGCGAGCACCTGGGTCGTTGCCAACGCCAGCGGCATGACCGACAGCACCCGCGTCACGGTGCTCGACGTCGGTCAGTCGATCTGCACGGGCGCGGCGAATCCCGTGGAGCTCGCGATCGGCCAGGTGATCACCGACGTCACCGCGGCCGGCTACTGCGTCCACGCGTCGACCGACGCCGCCGAGTACGCGATCATCCCGTTCTACAACGCGTCCGTCTCGAGCGCGACGACGCGCCTCGAGCTGCTGGGGCAGGGCCTCTCGCCGATTCCGGCCGTCACCGCCGCGTCGCTTTCGTCGTCGCTCGACTTCGACCAGCTCTCAGCGCCGACGCCGCCGTTCGTTCCGGACTACGCCCGTGAATCGCGGATGCGGGCCCAGGAGCGCACCGAGAGCGCGTCGCGTCTCGCCGGCGCGCGGAGCTGGATGCGCGCGCAGCGAAACGTCGTCGGAGGGGCCGCGGCCGCGAGCGCGATCCCCGCGATCGGCGATCTGCTCAAGCTCAACACCACCGCGATCGATTTCTGCGACAACCCGGACTATCGCACCGGGCGTGTCGTCGCGATCACCGATCGCGCGATCGTCGTCGCCGACACGGCGAATCCGGCCGGCGGCTTCACGTCCGACGAGTATCGCTCGTTCGGCGTGACGTTCGATACGCTCGTCGATCCGCTCGACCGCAAGACCTTCGGCGATCCGAGCGACATCGACAATAACGGCCACGTCCTGATCTTCTTCACGCGCGCCGTGAACGAGCTTACGACGGCCAACGCGTCCGGTGTCTATCTCGGCTACTACTACCAGCGCGACCTCTTCCCGAAGACGAGCACCGCGGGCACCTGCGCCGGGAGCAACGTCGCCGAGATCCTCTATCTGCTCGTCCCCGATCCGAACGGGACCGTGAACACCAACGTGCGCCGGAAGTCGGACGTCCTGACGTTCACGCTCGGCACCGCCGCGCACGAATACCAGCATCTCATCAATGCGTCGCGCCGGATGTACGTCAACAAGTTCGGCGCCGCCTTCGAGGAGAAGTGGCTCGACGAAGGCCTGTCGCACATCGCCGAGGACCTGAACTTCTGGACGTCGTCGGGGAAGTCGCCGCGTCAGAACCTCGACGTCTCGCTCTTCAACGACCCGAAGGTGACGGCGGCCTACTCGACGTTCATGAACTTCAACCGCTCGCGCTACGTGCAGTATCTCGGGCGGACCGAGAGCCAGGCGCCGATCGGCGCCGATGCGTTCGACGACGACCTGTACACCCGCGGCGCGGTATGGAGCTTCCTGCGTTACGCCGCGGATCGCCTTGGCGGCGGCGACGCGGAGAGCCAGTTCTGGTACAAGCTCGTCAACGACAACGCGACCGGCCTTGCGAATCTCGAGATGGCGCTCGGCACGCCGCCGGGTCCGTGGATTCGCGACTGGGCGATCTCGGTATACCTCGACGATCTGGCGTCGGGGGTGAATCCGCGGTTCACGCAACCGAGCTTCAACATGCGTAGCATCGTCACGAACGGTGGTACGGGAATTTCCTACCCCCTCGTGACCCGGACTCTCAACAACAACGTGTCGACGTCCCTGACGCTTGCCGCCTACGGGGTATCGTTCCTGCGATTCTCCGTGGCGAAGGGCCAGGAGGCGCTGCTTACGGCGACCTCGGGTGGACTGCCGCTGCCTCAATCGGTGCAGTTGGCGGTCGTCCGCGTGCGCTGATTCCCACTCTTACCGGTTTGAACTCGATGAAACGTCTGCTACTGCTCGTCGCCGCCACGCTCTCCATGACGGCCTGCCTCGATTCCACGGCGCCGACGCCGAGCGATCCGCGCACGGAGACCTTCGCCGCGAGCCTGGGCGTCGACATCTCGAAGATGCAGGTCACCAACAACGGCACCTTCTTCCGCGACGAGGTCGTGGGCACTGGCGTCGCGTTGACCAACCCGACGACGCTCACCAAGGTGATCGTCGACTACACGGTCTACATACCGAACGGCAGCTCCTTCGGCTCGGCGACGGCGGTCGATCTCACGCTCGGAAAC
>CBHWBX010000123.1:0-9981 GCA_966111935.1 uncultured Gemmatimonadaceae bacterium | reverse complement strand
CCGTTCGCGTCCGCGCGAGTCGCCGGACGATCAGTACGAGTTCCGCTTCGGAAAAGGCTTCTCCGATTTCGCCGCACGCTCGTATCCGTCGATCCACGCCGCCGTCGCCTGGGCAACGGCGACGGCGCTCGTCGCCGAGACGGAGGAGCGGAAGCCCGAGGCGGTGAAGTTCGTCCGACCAGTGCTGTACACCGCGGCGCTGATTCCTGGATTTACGCGCATCTATCTCAACCAGCACTGGGCGAGCGACGTCGTCGCCGGCTCAGTGATGGGCGCGTTGCTCGGTTCGAAGGTCGTGCACTACGCGCACAGTCATAAGAAGTCGAAGCTCGACAAGTTCCTGCTCGGGGCGATGGTGGTGCCGGACGCGCGCGGCAACGTGATGGTGGGCGCTTCCTTCGCGCGATGACATCGCGTTGGCAGTGAAGGTTTCCTGCCGATAAAACGGCAAACACACGAACAAGAAGCCGAAACCCGCGAAATGGCATCCAAGCCATTCGCGGGTTTCGGCAGTTCGTTCGCGGGTTGCTGTGCCTTCGACGAGGAGATTTCCGTCGCCTACGAGGCGTGGCCGCGAAGAAGGTTTTCACTGAGCTCCCAGAGCCGGCGCGCAGCATTCGCATCGATCGCCCAGCGACGCACGCCGCTCAGGGATTTGCTATCGTCCGGCACGAGCGGCGCGACGTCGCAGTCGGCGCAGTAGACGCCGCCGAGATCGTTCAGCTGCGGGCTCGTCGCGCACCAGACCGTCGTGGCGGCGCCTTCCTCGACCGTCTTCGAGCTGTTCGGATCGAGCGTGCCATCGGGGCGGCGAATGCCGGCGGCGATCAGATCTTCGGTGCTGATGTAGCGCACGAGCTCCGTCGTCAGAATGCGTCCCGGGTGCACCGCGAAGGCGCGGATGCCATTCTGCTTCTCACGCGCGTCGAGCTCCACCGAGAAGAGCGAGTTCGCCGTCTTCGACTGGCCGTAGGCTTTCCATTTGTCGTACGGCCGCGCGTCGAAGTTTGGATCGTCGAAATCGATCGGACTGAAACGGTGTCCGGCCGAGGTCAGCGTGACGACGCGCGCGCCGTGCTTGCGCAGCGCCGGCAGCAGCCGGTTCGTGAGCTGGAAGTGGCCAAGGTGGTTCGTGGCGAACTGCAGCTCGTAGCCGCGGGCGTCGCGCTCGAGCGGCGTCGCCATGATCCCGGCGTTGTTGATCAGGATGTCGATCGCCGGCGCGAGCGTCAGCACGTCATCGGCGAACGCGTCGATCGACTTGGGATCGCCGAGATCGAGCGGCAGAACGCGCACGCGCGGAACGCCGGCGAGGTTCGCCGACGCCTTCGACACGTCGCGCGCGCCGGCGATGATCTGGGCGCCGTGATTCGCGAGGACGCGGGTGGTCTCGAGTCCGAGGCCGGCGTATCCGCCGGTGATGACGATCAGCTTGCCGGTCAGGTCGATGCCCTGCGCGACCTCGGCAGCGGTGGTCCGCTCGGAGAAGCCCGAGCCGATGGGATGTTGGACGGTCTCCATACCCCCAAACCAAACGCCCCACGGAAGTCCGCGGGGCGTTTCGAGAGGTGCGGGCCGGAATCGAACCGGCGAATAGCGGTTTTGCAGACCGCTGCCTTACCACTTGGCTACCGCACCGTGTTCCCGGCGCACATCCGGCCGGGCCCAACAAGTTATTCATTCGCACCGACTTCCTCAAGCCGACCGGAGCCGGATCTGCATCGCCCCGTCCGGACGGGCGCAGCTCTTGTATAGATGAGTGTCGTGACCAGCCCGTACGAGACCGAACGCCGGCAGCAGCCGGGACCGAACACCTCGTCCCATACCCGGGGGCACCTCCGCCTCGTCTGGGACGTCGTCTTCGGGATCCTGCGCACGCTCAGGAAGCATGTCGAGAACGCCTATGTGGTGTTCGGCATCTTCCTGCTCTCCGGCGCGGCGCTCGCGATCATCGGGACCTGGGGATTCGCGAAGCTCGCCGGCCACGTGCGCTCGGGATCGACCCAAGCCTTCGACGACGCGGTCATGAAGTGGATGGCCGAGCATCAGACGCCGCTGTTGCAGCAGATCATGCTCGAGTTCACCGCACTAGGGACGGGCACGGTGGTGACGATGATCGTGGTCATCGCGAGCATGTTCCTCTGGCTGAACAAGCACAAACATTCGGCGCTGCTGCTGATCATCGCGACGTTCGGCGGGGTGGTCCTCAACAACCTCCTGAAGCTCGGCTTCGACCGGCCGCGTCCGCAGATCTTCAAGTGGGGCACCTACGCGATGAGCTCATCGTTCCCATCGGGGCATGCGATGAGCGCGATCATCGTCTACGGAACGGTCGCGTATCTCGCCGCCCGGCTCCAGCAGCGCGCGGCGTCGCGGGTCCTCACGCTCTGCTTCGCGGTGATCGTGATCGCGATGATCTGTGCGAGCCGCGTCTATCTGGGCGTGCACTATCCGTCGGACATCGCCGCGGGGCTGATCATCGGCCTCGCGTGGGCCGGCTTCTGCATGGCGGTGCTCGAAGCGGCGCAGCTCTACGCGAAGCGCAATGCGCCGCAGATGCTCGAGCAGGAAGCGCCGGCGGCCGCCGGCGCGTCGCCTTCGACATAGCTCACTTCGCTGGAACGAGAATTGATGCGACCCCGTGCGCAGTACTCACACGGGAGCTTTCGTCATGGCCGCGAAGAAGAAGTCGGGTGGTCGGAAGAAGTCCAGTCACCGGAAGTACGGCAAGGCCGCTGGCAAGCGCGTCGAGAGCGCGATGAAGCGCCGCAAGAAGGGCACGCTCAAGCGCGGCAAGGGCGGAAAGGGCGGCAAGGTGAAGAGCCGCAAGCAGGCGATCGCGATCGGCCTCTCCGAGGCACGCGAGAAGGGCGCGAAGGTGCCTCGGAAGAAGTCGAGCAGTCGCAAGAAGAGCAGCCGCAAAAAGACCAGCAGCAGGAAGAAGAGCAGCAGCCGAAAGAAGAGCAGCAGCCGCAAGAAGCGCAGCTGATCGCCTACGGCTTCATCGAGTTGGTCTTCGCGAGCGCCGCGCTCAGGCCACGGGCGAGGCGCATCGCGTCGTCGTTCGCCCAGAAGTGCATGAAGTAGAGACGCGGCGTCTCGCCGATGAGATGGCTGTGCAGAGCCGCGACGCCGATGCCGTTGTCGCGAAGCGCGCGGATCACCGGATTGACTTCGTCGGCGGTCATCACGAAGTCGCCGGTGATCGCCGCGCGTCCGTTGCCCGTCGGCTGGAAGTTCATCGACGTCATGAGCCCCATCGAGCTCGGGACTTCCATTCCGTTCTCGGTGATGCGCTCCTTTCGCGCGACGTTCACCTGATAGACGCCGCCGTTCACCTTGCCCGAGTACCCGAGCGCCTTCGCGAGCGCCGCGGTATCGAGCTCGAACGCCGGCGCGGGGCTCGACGCCGCCGTGTCGAGCGGCGTCGCCGACTTCGCGAGCGCCGCGCGAATCGTGCGTGCGATGTTCGTCGCATTCCCGTGCGCGCGGACGTGCACGTACATCGTGTTCGGCGTCGCGCCAAGGATGTGGTTGTGCACCGCGGTCTGTTCGACGCCGCCCGCCTGGAGCGCCGAGATGACCGGGTTGATCTCGGCGTCGAGCAGCACGAGGTCGCCCATCGCCATCACGTTGCCGTCGGGCATGCGCTTCATGGCGATCCACGAGCCGAGGGCCAGCGACGGCTTGACCTGGACGTCACCGACCATCACGTGGAGATCGCGCCGCGGAAAGTTGAAGCGCATCACACCCCCGCTCTGTGGCGCCGCCGTCCGGCCGAACGCCGCTTCGACGGGCTTCCAGGACGCGTCCTGCTGCGCACGCGCAGTCGCGGGAAGTACGGTCGAGACGACGGCGAGCGAGAGGCTGAGCAGATGGCGAGGCATGGCGGTCTCCGTAAGTGGTGATTTCCGGCGATACTGACCCGGCGATCGGCGCGTCGCGTCACCGGTGTACGGTAACGCCGACCTGGCGGCAATATGCAAGCACGGGGCAGGTGGAGCATTTCGGTGCGCGTCCCGTACACACGTGCTTGCCGAATGGAACGAGCAGCCGGTTGATCTCGATCCAGTAGCGCTTCGGCAGGATTTCCTCGAGCGTCATCATTGTCCGCTCGGGCGTGTTCGTCGCGATCACGCCCCAGCGGTTCGTCACGCGATGGACGTGGATGTCGACGCTGATGCGCGACGCGCCGCAGGCCACGCCCAGCGCGAGGTTCGCGCATTTCGGACCGACGCCCTTGAGCGCCACGAGCGTATCGAAGTCGCAGGGCAGCTCGCCGTCCAGCTTGTCGACGACATGCTTCGCGATCGCCCGGATCGTCCCGGCCTTCTGTCGATGAAAGGTGCTCTTGCCGATCAGTGCATCGATCAGCGCTTCCGACAACTTCAGCATCGCCTGCGGCGTCGGTGCCTTGTCGAGCAGCGCGATCGCCGCCGGCAGCGAGACTTCGTCGTACGTGCGAATGGAGATGATGCAGGCGACGAGCTGCTGGAAGAGCGAGCCGTAGCCGCGCTCGCGCAGCTCGAACATCGCCGCGTCGGCGAGCTCGCGCTTCTCGACGTGCTCGCGGATGCGCCGCAGGACGACGCCGAAGCGAAACGGCTTCTTGCGCGTCGGCGTGGATCAGCCCTCGACGGAGAGGATGCCGCGCGAACCCGCAAGCCTCGTTCCGGTTGACGGTACGAGCTCAGGCCGCGGCCGCGGGATCGCTCGGGTCGGGGGTACGTACGCGGGCGAGGAGGCGTGGAATCGCCGTGATCACTCGCTCGTTCCCTTCACGCAGCAGCGCCGCGAGGATGTGTTTGCAGATCCGCTCACGCCACAGGTGGTCGCCGCAGTCGCAGCGGGGATGCGCGGTGGTATAGAGGTCGACCCAGTGCGACTGAGTCCCTCCGTCGACGCGGTACCGGCCATCGCCGACGCGTTCGACATGGAGCCCGAGGCTCCGCTCCAGACGACCGAGATCGACGCCGCCCGCGGCGTCGAAGTCGATCTTCACTTCGTTCGTCATGACTTCCCTACTCCCAATCCAGGCGGAAAATACAGTCCAGGTTTGAATGATACCCCGCGCGGGCGCGGAAGTTCAGGTCGTCAGCTCAGACACTCCCGGTGCATCGCTTCGGCCGCGTCGCGTCCCTCGCGGATCGCCCAGACGATCAGCGACGCCCCACGCTTCCGGTCGCCTGCCGCATACACCTTCGGCACATTCGTGCGATAGCCGGTGGTCGCCGTGTTGCCGCGCGGATCGTGCTCGACGCCGAACGACGTCGCCAGCGCGTCAGGGCCTGCTCCCTGGAAGCCCATCGCGAGCAGGACCAGATCCGCCTCGATCTCGATCGTCTCCCCCGTCGGACGGTACTCCATCAGGCCGTCGCCGCGGACGATCGTCGTCACGCGCGACGCATGCAGGCGCTCGACCTGGCCGTCGCTCCCGGAGAACGACGTCGTCATCAGCTCCCAGTCGCGCGCGCATCCCTCTTCGTGCGCGTGCGAGGACCGGAGCTGCATCGGCCACAGAGGCCACGGCGTGGACGTCGCGCGCTCGGCAGGCGGACGCGACAGTAGCTCGAACTGTGTCACGCTGTCCGCGCCCTGGCGCAACACCGTCCCGGCGCAGTCGGAGCCCGTATCGCCGCCGCCGATGATCACGACACGCTTGCCGAGCGCGGTCGGCGGATTCGGACCGACGTCGTCGCCGGCGATGCGGCGGTTCATGAGCGTGAGGAAGTCCATCGCGAGATGAATCCCCTCGAGATCTCGGCCGGGCACGCGCAGATCGCGCGGCACCGGCGCGCCGCTCGCGAGGAGCACCGCGTCGTAGCGCGCACGGAGCTCGTCGCCGGTGATGTCCACGCCGACGTTCACGCCCGTCCGGAACGTGACACCCTCGGCCACGAGCTGCGCGAGCCGGCGGTCGACGACACTCTTTTCGAGCTTGAAATCGGGAATGCCGTAGCGCAGCAGCCCGCCCACACGATCGGACTTCTCGAATACCGTGACCGTGTGCCCACGGCGGCGGAGCTGCTGCGCCGCGGCGAGACCGGCCGGACCTGAGCCGATGATCGCCACCCGGCGTCCCGTCTCGCGCCGCGGCGGCCGCGGCGCGATCCATCCCTCTGCGAATGCACGATCGACGATCGACTGCTCGATCGTGCGGATCGAGACCGGATCGTTGATCAGCCCGAGCACGCACGCCGATTCGCACGGCGCCGGACAGAGACGTCCGGTGAGCTCGGGAAAGTTGTTCGTCGAGTGCAGCACGTCGCTCGCCTCGCGCCACTTGCCGCGGAAGACGAGATCGTTCCACTCGGGAATCAGGTTGCGCACCGGACAGCCGGTGTCACCCTGACAAAACGGAACGCCGCAGTCCATGCACCGAGCGCCCTGCTGCGACAGGTCGCTCGGCGCCATCGGCTGATAGAACTCATTGAAGTGCGTGAGACGCTGCTCGACCGCTTCGCGCACCGCTCCGGCGCGGCGCAGCGTGAGAAAACCTTTTGGATCACCCATAACGATTCACCTCGGCGCGCTGATCGCGCTCACGCATCGCACGCTCATACTCGGTCGGCACGACCGCAACGAAATCGCGCAGGGCCTGCTCCCACCGCGAGAGCAGGTAGCGGGCGCGCGCGCTGCCCGTGAACCGCGCGTGCTGCTCGACGAGATGCCGCAGCAGCGCGCGACCGTCGGCGCTCTCGACCGGCTGCAGCTCGACGAGCGCGAGATTGCAGCGGCGGCGGAACTCCTTCCCTTCCGATTCGTCGAGCACGATCGCCGTGCCGCCGCTCATCCCCGCGGCGAAGTTGCGACCGGTGCGACCGAGGACCACGACGACGCCGCCGGTCATGTACTCACAGCCATGATCACCGACGCCCTCGACGACAGCCATCGCGCCGCTGTTGCGCACGGCGAAGCGCTGGCCGGCCAGACCGCCGATGTACGCCTCGCCGCTCGTCGCGCCATAGAGCACGGTGTTGCCGACGATCGCCGTTTCTTCGGGGACGAAGTGCGAGCGACGCGGCGCATGAATCACGAGCCGCCCGCCGGAGAGTCCCTTGCCGACATAGTCGTTCGCTTCGCCTTCCAGCTCGAGCGTCAGACCGCGCACCGC
Source organism: uncultured Gemmatimonadaceae bacterium (assembly GCA_966111935.1). Lineage (GTDB taxonomy): Bacteria > Gemmatimonadota > Gemmatimonadetes > Gemmatimonadales > Gemmatimonadaceae > JAQBQB01. Next base: position 2,867 of record CBHWBX010000123.1, on the reverse strand, counting down.
GAACGCTCCGAAGCTCTGGCCGGCCGAGCCGCGACAGCGCACCGAGATCGTTCCGTCCGGAAGACCGTCCGCGCCGAAGCGACGCGCGATCTCGCCGGAGAGGAGCGTGCCAATCGATCGATCGACGTTGGACACCGGAATCGTCGTCGTGATGCGGCCGCCGCGATCGAGCGCCGGACGCGCGAGATCGAGGAGATCGAGATCGAGCCGGCTGAGCGGCTTCGGATCGTGACGCTCGACGTACCGGCGCGGCAGCGACGCTTCACGCGCGCGAGTCGGAACGTGGAGCAGATCGGACAGGTCGAGATGGCGCGCCTTCCAATGATTCTCGGGAACGACGACGCGCAGCAGCTCCGTGCGCCCCACCAGCTCATCGATCGTACGAACGCCGAGCTTCGCCATCAGCGCCCGCACCTCGCGCGCGACGAAGAAGAAGTAGTTCACGACGTGCTCGGGCTGTCCCGTGAACTTGGCGCGCAGCACCGGGTCTTGCGTCGCGACGCCGACCGGACAGGTGTTGAGATGACACTTTCGCATCATCACGCACCCCTCGACGATCAGTGGCGCGGTCGCGAATCCGAACTCGTCGGCGCCGAGCAGCGCGGCGAGGACGACGTCGCGCCCGGTCTTGAGCTGTCCATCGGTCTGTAGCCGAACGCGGCCGCGGAGCCCGTTCATCAACAACGTCTGCTGCACCTCGGCCAGACCGAGCTCCCACGGTGTTCCCGTCTGCTTGATCGACGACAACGGCGATGCTCCGGTGCCGCCCGAGTCGCCCGAGACGACGATCAATGCCGAGTGCGCCTTCGCGACGCCGGCGGCAATCGTCCCGATCCCGCTCTCGGCGACGAGCTTCACCGAGATCGCGGCGTCAGGGTTCACATTCGCGAGATCGTGGATCAACTGCTTGAGATCTTCGATCGAATAGATGTCGTGATGCGGCGGCGGCGAGATGAGCGACACGCCAGGTGTCGCGCAGCGCGTCCGGGCGATGTTCTCGTCGACCTTGTGCCCGGGGAGCTGGCCCCCTTCGCCGGGCTTCGCCCCCTGCGCGATCTTGATCTGGAGCTCGCTCGCGTTGACGAGATACTCGGTCGTCACACCGAAGCGTCCCGACGCCACCTGCTTCACGGCACTCGACCGCTCGGTGTTGAAACGATCGCGATCCTCGCCGCCTTCGCCGGTGTTGCTGCGCCCGCCGATGCGATTCATCGCGATCGCCAGCGTCTCGTGCGCTTCCTGGCTCAGCGATCCGAACGACATCGCGCCGGTCACGAACCGCTTCACGATCGCCGACTCGGGCTCGACCTCGTCGAGCGGAATCGCGTCGGTCTCGACGAAGTCGAGCAGCCCGCGGAGCGAATACCTGGACGTCTCGGTATCGGCGAGCGCGCTGAACTCGGCGAAGGTCTTCGCGTCGTTGGCGCGCGTCGCGTGTTGGAGCGTCGCGATCGTGCGCGGGTTCCAGTTGTGATGCTCGCCGCCGATCCGATAGTGGTAGTCGCTCCCGGCATCGAGCGTCGAATCTTCCGCGTCGTACGCGGCCGCGTGGCGACGCAGCGCTTCCTCGGCCACCACCTCGATCCCGATGCCGCCGAGTCGCGACGCCGTGCCGGTGAAGTAGCGCTCGATGAACGACGCACCGAGGCCGAGCGCCTCGAAGATCTGCGCGCCGCAGTAACTCTGCAGCGTCGAGATCCCCATCTTCGACAGAACCTTGAGCAGCCCCTTGCCGATCGCCTTCACGTAGCGCGCGCACGCGTCGTCCACGCTCGGCTCGCCGGGCAGCTCGCCGCCGCGCGCAAGCCCGGCGATCGTTTCGAGCGCCAGATATGGATGCACCGCGCTCGCGCCGTAGCCGATGAGCAGCGCGATCTGCGCGACGTCGCGCGCTTCGCCGGTCTCGGCGACGATGCTCGCCGACGTGCGCAGCCCGACGCGGCCAAGGTGATGATGCACGGCGGAGACGGCGAGGAGCGACGGGATCGCCGCATGCTCCGCGTTCGCATCGCGGTCGCTGAGCACGAGGATCTGCGCACCGCTGCGCACCGCCCGCTCCGCGGCGAGGCAGAGCGACTCGACGGCGGGCGCCAGACCGTCGACGCCGGCCGCGACGTCGAAGAGCGCGCGCAGCGTCACGGGACGTAGCGTCCCGTGCTCGATCCCGCGCAATCCCGCCATCCCGGACCGCGTGAGCACCGGCTGGTCGAGACGGACCTGGCGCGCGTGCTCCGGCCGCTCGTCGAGCAGGTTGCCCTGCGGGCCGAGAAACATCCCGAGCGACATCACGAGCTGCTCGCGAATCGGATCGATCGCCGGGTTCGTGACCTGCGCGAACAACTGGCGGAAGTACGAGAACAGCAGCTGCGGCCGATCGGAGAGCACCGCGAGCGGCGCGTCGTTGCCCATCGAGCCGATCGCCTCCTCTCCTGAAGCGGCCATCGGCGCGAGCACCATCTTCAGCTCCTCGCGCGTGTAGCCGAACGCACGCTGCCGCGTTGCGAGATCGCTCACTTCGACCGCGGCGTCGGCGACGGCAGCGCCGATCGTCACGCGCTGCTCGGAGATCCAGCGGCGGTAGGGACGCAGCGACGCGAGCTCCGACTTCACGTCGGCGTTCGTGAGAATGCGTCCCGTCAGCGTGTTCACGATCAGCATCTCGCCCGGATGCAGGCGTCCCTTCGTGCGGATGCGGTCGCTGTCCACCGGCAGCGCGCCCGCTTCCGACGCGAGAATCACCACGTCGTCGTCGGTGACGAGATACCGGATCGGACGCAGTCCGTTGCGGTCGAGCGTCGCGCCGACCTGACGGCCGTCGCTGAACAATACCGCGGCCGGGCCGTCCCACGGCTCGATCAGCGAGGCGT
>CBHWBX010000122.1:0-9996 GCA_966111935.1 uncultured Gemmatimonadaceae bacterium | reverse complement strand
AAAAAGAACGGCGCCCCCCCTCGGAGTCGCCGTTCCCATTTCAAGGCAGTTTCGCTCTTAGCGCAGTTCCTCCGCGGATCTCTGCGCCTCTGCGTCTCTGCGGTGGAGCAGTTGCAGTTGCCTCTCTGAGACTATCGACGCGCCTCGAGCGCCCCACGGAGCCGCGACAGCCGCTCGGCGGCGTGCTCGAGCGTCTCCTGCTTCTTGCAGAACGCGAAGCGCGTATACATCGCCCCGTCTTCCTTCTTGTTGTAGAACGACGAGCCCGGCACCGTCGCGACGCCGATCTCCTGGGTCATCCACTTCGCGAACGTCACGTCGTCGAGATCGCTGATCTTCGAGAAGTCGGCGAAGATGTAGTAGGCGCCTTCGGGGATCGCGAACTCGAACCCGACCTCGCGGAGCACCTGCGCCATGAAGTCCCGGCGCGCCTTGTACTCGAGCGTGAAGTGGTTGTAGTACTCGGCGTCGAACGCGAAGCCGACCGCGGCCGCCGTCTGCAGCGGCGCCGGCGCGCCGACGGTGAGGAAATCGTGAATCTTGCGGATCGGGCCCGTCTGCTCCTGCGGCGCGATCACCCAGCCGATGCGCCAGCCCGTGCCGCTCCACGTCTTCGAGAACGACGAGATCGTGATCGTGCGCTCGCGCATCCCCGGCCACGTCGCGAGCGCGTGGTGATGCCCGCTGTACACCATGTGCTCGTACGGCTCGTCGGTGATCGCCCAGACGTCGTGCTCGACGCACAGGTTCGCGATCATCGTCATCTCGTCGCGCGTCAGCACGCGGCCCGTCGGGTTGTGCGGCGTGTTCACGATGATCGCCTTCGTGCGCTTCGTGAATGCCTTGCGCAGACGCTCCGGGTCGAGGCGCCAGTCCGGACGCTCGAGCGGCACGAACACCGGCGTCGCGCCGGCGAGGATCGCGTCGGGGCCGTAGTTCTCGTAGAACGGCTCGAGGACGATCACTTCGTCGCCCGGATTCATCAGCGCCATGAACACCGACGCCATCGCCTCGGTCGCACCGCACGTCACGGTGACGTTGAGATCGGGATCGACCTCCATGTTCATCCAGCGGCGGTACTTCTCGGCGATCGCCTGGCGGAGCACCGGCGTGCCCCAGGTGACCGCGTACTGATTGACGTCACCGCGGATCGCGGTGCACGCGGCGTCCTTCAGCGCCTCGGGCATCCCGAAGTCGGGGAATCCCTGCGCGAGGTTGACGGCGTTGTGCTCCGTGGCGATGCGCGTCATCTCGCGGATGACGGACTCCGTGAACGTTACGGTACGATTTGCGGCAAGCACTCGATGTTATCCTCTGATTTTGCTCAACGCGCTGCGAATGAGCTCGGCGGCTCCGAGCCCGCTTCCATGTTCGTCGAGTGCCGACCGCACGGCCTTCTCCGCATCCGGCGCGGAATAGCCGAGCGACACCAGCGCCCGAATCGCATCGTCGACGCCCGCGCCCTCGGGACGCGAACCGCCGCCGACTCCTCCACCACCGGTAACTTGCAGATCGTCGAGCTTGTCGGCGAGATCCAAAATGAGCTGTTCCGCCTTCTTGCGTCCCACCCGCGGAACGCTCTGGAGCGTGGCGACGTCCTTGTCTCTTAACGCACGGACGAGCCGCTCTGCTGTCAGCGTCGAGAGCAGCCCCAGCGCGAGCGCCGGGCCGACGCCCTTCGCGTTCAGCACGCGCTGGAAGACCTGCCGCTCGAACGGCGTCGCGAAGCCGTACAGCTGCCAGGCATCCTCCTTCACCACCAGATGCGTGTGCAGCGCTACTGCCTCGCCCAGACGAGGCAGTTTCTCATAGACGCCGAGCGGAATCGCGACCTCGTACGCCACGCCGCCGGGCGTCATGATCTCGACCCCGTCGAGCTCCTTGGCGATGAGTGTTCCTGAAATCTGGGCGATCACAGTCGTGCGCTCCGTGTACGGTCGAGCGTCGGCATCCGCGCGGCCATCAGACAGGCAAGCGCCGCCGCGACGCCGTCCGCGGCGTCAGAGGGCTGGGGCACCGACTTGAGCTTCAGCAGCCGCGTGAGCATGAACTGGACTTGTTCCTTGGTCGCGGCACCCGTGCCGACGACGGCCTTCTTGATCTCCGACGGCGGGATCTCGTGGATCGCCACGCCCGCCTGTTCGCCGGCGAGCAGAATCACGCCGCGCGCGTGCCCGAGCACGATCGTCGTCCGGACGTTCTTCGCGTAGAACACGTCCTCGACCGAAAGCGCATCCGGCCGGTGCCGGTCGAGCAGCTCGCTCACGCCTTCGTAGATCTCGCGCAGCCGCGACGACAGCGGATCGCGTGCGCGCGTTCGGATCACTCCGCATTCGACAAGGGAGACGAGCCCGAGCCCGTCTCCCTTGACGACGCCATAGCCGGTGGTCGCCGTTCCCGGGTCGATCCCGAGAACGATCACCCCTCGACCTTCGCCATCTCGTCAGCGGTGATGTCGAAGTTCGCCCACACCTTCTGCACGTCGTCGAGATCCTCGATCGTCTCGAGGAGCTTGAACAGCGCCTTCGCGTCCTCGCCCGCCACCGACACGGTGTTCTTCGGCACCATCGCGAGCTCCGCTTCGGCCACCGTGACGTTCGCCTTCTTGAGGCCTTCCTGCACGACGTGGAATTCCGTCGGCGACGTCGTGACGGTGAAGCGCTCGTCCTCGCGCGCGACGTCTTCCGCGCCGGCGTCGAGCGCCTTCTCCATCAGCGAGTCTTCATCGATCGTCGACGCGTCGATGTAGATCTGCCCCTTCTTGTCGAACATCCACGCGACCGAGTTCGGCGTGCCGAGGTTGCCGCCCAGGCGCGTCATCTTCGCGCGCACTTCGGCGACGGTCCGCGTCGGGTTGTCCGTCACCGCGTCGATCAGCAGCGCGACCCCGCCCGGGCCGTAGCCCTCGTACGTCACTTCCTGATAGTCGACGCCTTCGAGCTCGCCCGTCCCCTTCTTGACCGCGCGCTCGATGTTCTCCTTCGGCATCGACGCGCCGCGCGCCGTGTCGATCGCGAGACGCAGGCGCGGATTTCCGCCCGGATCACCGCCGCCAAGCTTGGCGGCCATCGTGATCTCGCGAATCAGCTTCGTGAACAACGCACCACGCTTGGCGTCAGCCGCCGCCTTGTAGTGCTTGATCTGCTTCCATTTACTGTGGCCAGCCATAGCTCAAAATTCGGTTCGGGTTCTGACGGAATATACCGTGAAACGGGGCACGGGGAACGAGAGACGGGGAACGAGAGACGGGGAACGAGAGACGGGGAACGAGATCTTCCCTTACGATCCCGTTCCCCGTGCCTCGCCTCTCGTACCTCGCACTCCCGTTCCCGATTCAGCGCAGCCGAACTGCCAGCGCCGCGTGCCACCCCGCCAGGTTCGCCGTCGTGTTGACGCTGTTCTGGTCCTGCGCCGCCACCTGGCCGAGTGAAAAGCCCGCGCTCGGCAGGATCGTGTAGCCGCGCACCGACGTCTGCACCCGCACGCCGAACGTCGCGAGCCCCGAAGCCGGCACGTCGCCGTACTGCGTCCACAGGCGCCCTTCGACGTTCGGCTCGATCAGCATCCGGCCGACAGTCACGCCGTACGCCAGCGCCGCGTTCGCGATGTCCTCATGGCCGACGTACGAGCTGTCGAAGAGGGTCCCCGCTTCGCGAAAGAGGTTCCACGCCGTGAGCGAGACCTGACCCGGTCCATAGCTGTTCGTGAGGCCGAGTTGCGTCACCCAGCGGTTGCCCGTGTTGTACACGTAGCCGGCCAGGTTGTCGTTCCCGAACGTCGAGTAGGTGAGACCGAGCGAGATGCGCCCCGTCCCGAACGCCCGGTCGATGCCGCCGCGCGCCCGGTACTCGTTTCCCGGCTGATAGTGCATCGCGTCGCCGTTGGCGGCGGTGAACGGATCGTACTGCGCCGAACGACGCAGGCTCAGGCCGAGCCCGACGTTCCAGTCGCCGACTGGACGCGCGAACGCCGCACCGGCCGTCGCGCCGAAACCCGTCCCCATGTTCGAGATCGGGAAGGCCAGGAAGTCGCTGCCGATCAGATTCGCCGCGAGCTGCTGGCCGGTCTTCACCGTCGACTGGCCCGTCGGCAGGTTCACCCCCGCGGTCAGCACGACGAAATCGTTGCCGAGCGTGTAGTTCGCGCGGACCTGGGTGTCCGTGAGCCCCGAGATCTCGCTGTGCACGCGCTGGCCGTTCGTCGTCTGATCGACGACCGATCGCGCGTACGACGTGCCGACGTCGAACGACAGTGCGGGATTCACCGGCACGATCACGAACAGCGGCACCGACAGCTCGCTGATCTTCGTGTTCGACGGCGACTTGATGTCGTACGCGTGATACTGCGGGGCGACGCGCGCGCCGATGTCGGCTATCGACTGCGCGCCGACGACGGATGTGGTAAGCGACGCGACGGTCGCGAGTGCTGCGAGGTGAAGCGTACGGCTCACGGCTTCTTGCCCGGCTGTCCGATGGTGATGCTGACGCGGCCCGTCTTGGTCGACGGATTGTCACCACCCGTTCCCGCCGACGCATCGACCTGCGGCTGCGTCGTCGCGCTTCCCGCGCCCGACGTCGCCCCGCCGGCGGTCGAGGGATTCAACCCTTCGGCGATCGCCGACGCGCCACCGCCGACGCTCGTCGAAACGGTCGCGCCCTGCGACGCCGCGCTCACCGCCGCGCCCTCGGCGCCGCGCAGGCTCGCTTCGACGCCGGCGGCGCTCTGCGATTGTCCGACCGCGGCGCTCTTCGTCTCCTGGCTCTTCTGCGCCGCCGGCGTGAAGCCCGGGTCGATGCGCAGCGCGTTGTCGAACGCGCGGCTCGCGTCGTCGAACCGTCCCTGATCGGCGAGCTCCAGGCCGCGGCTGTAGGCGAGGAACGCCGCCAGCGATCGCGTCGGACGCTGCTCGATCGCGTTGCGCTCCGCCGTCGTCGGCACGACGCCCATGTTCTGGAGCACGCCGAGGACGATGTTCTTCTCCATCGTGAACAGCTCGTCGAGCGAGCGCTGGTCGCGCGCCGGCGTGCCGATCGTCGTCGTCGCGAGATCGGTCACGATCGCGTTCGCCTGGAGCTGGTCTCCCTGCTGCTGGATCGAGCCGCCGACCATCTTGCCGACCTGCAGGATCTTGCCGGCGCGCACGCCCGTGCCGGCGGCAGCCCCATTCTGCTGCTGGAGCTCGATCTCGTCGAGCAGCGCCTGGAGACGCTCGCGCTCGAGCACCGTGAGCCGCGCCACGCGGCTCAGATCCGTCGTCACCAGCTCGGCGAATCCGCGCTCGATCGGCTTGAGCGACGTATCGGCGCCGCTGAACTGAAATGGCATCACCGCGACGGTGTTCGGCGGACCGGCCGACGCGGCGAGCTGCGACTCGCGCGCGAGCGCCGCCTTCGCTTCCGCCTGCACGCGCTTCAGCTTGATCGCCTCCAGACGATCGCGAACCTGATTCTTCGTCGCGCGCGTCTTGCCCACGGCGAGATAGGACTGGTACGCGCGCTCCGCGCCGGCGAGATCGTTCTGCGCTTCTGCCGTCAGCCCGAGGTAGAGCGCCGCGACGCCGTCGCGCTGATCCATCGATACCGCCTGCTCGAGCGCGGTGCGCGCCTCGGCATAGCGGCTGGCGCGGAAGTACGCGATGCCGAGCGAGCGCTGCGCGCTCTGCGAGCGCGGATCGGCGGCGCGAGCCTTCTCGAGCCGCGTGATGTTGTCGGCGCTGCCCGAGATGGACGCCGCGCAGCCGACGGCCGACAGCGATGCGCCGAGGAGCAGCGCAGCATGGAACGAACGCATGGAAGAGCTCCTACCGGTCGGGATCGAGCATGTCTTCGAACCGCATCCACTGAGCGTAGAAATACAGATCCACGTAGCCCGTGGGGCCGTTGCGGTTCTTTCGGATCAACAGCTCCGTCGCGCCTGCGATGTCGCGCGCGGGTTCGTACATGTCCTGTCGAAACAGTCCGAAGATCACGTCCGCGAGCTGTTTCACCGTTCCGAGCGCACCAAAATCGTCGAGTGTCGGACGACGGTCCGGCCGCTCGACGAGCTGGGGCAGGGGTGCGGTAGCCAATATGGCGAGGTCGCGATCGAGCGCCAGTTTTTTGAGGTCGCGAATCGTCGTCGCCAGCTCCTCGTCGAGCGGCGCGCGCCCGGAGAGGAGGGACACCGCCGAATCGATGACCAGGAGGTCGACGTTCGGCAGTCCTTGCAGCTGGTTGCCGACCGCGGACACGCCCTCGCCCTCGATCCGCTCGACGATCGGGAGATGATCGCGCAGCCTGAGCGCGACCGACCCGGCGTTGGCGCGCGCGACGTCGTCGAGCGTGCCGCGCCGCAGATCGTCGATCCGCGTCCGCGCCTCGATCGCGATCACCCGCTCGAGCACGCGCTCGACGCTGCTCTCGCCGGTCAGAAAGGCGACGCGCCCCGGTTGCTGTGCGGCCCGAATCGCGAAGGCGAGCGCGAGCGCGGACTTCCCGCTCGCCACGTCGCCGCCGAGCACGATCAGATCGCCGCGGCGAAATCCGCCGCCGAGCATCTTGTCGATGCTCGGGAAGCCGCACGCGATGGTGTCTCGGGCCGGTGTCCCGTCACTGATCGCGTCGACGCGGGCGAGCAGGAGGGACAGAGGGGAGATGTCGGTGCTGCGGGTCATGGGCCATAATACGACCCAAGTTGAAACGGAGCAAGGCTTTAGCTGCGTTTCTCCGACGCGCGGCCGGTCAGCGTCCCGGCGAGCTGATCGAGCTCCATCCGGGCGCTGGAATCGAGGTACGTCGCCGCGGCGGCGCTGACCTCCCGGACTGCCAGGCCGGCCGCTTCGGGCGTCCCCGACGACGCTTCGACCCCCTTGGCGAGCGTCGCGCGCACCGGAGCCGGGAGCGTGACCCCCGAAAGCCAGGCTTTGGCGGCCGCCGCCCGTTCGGCGCGCGTCGCTTCGGTCAGGCCACGATCGGGAAGGGCATCCTGTGCCAGGCGGGCTACCAGGTAGACGGCGAGCGCGACCTCGCGCTGTCCGCCGAGCGGTGCTCGGCCGGCGAGTGCCGCCAGGCCGGGGAATCGGAAGCTCGTCGGTGCGACGGCGAACGGGGGCATGGTCGGCTGCACGCGCCGAATTTGACAGCTTCGCCGGAGCCCCACCAGCCCGGGTGCTCCCCGATATATTTCTCGCCATGGCGCAACCGGCGAAATCCGTCCTCTGGGTCGACGACGAGGCGGAGCTTCTCGAGCCGCACCGGATCTTCTTGCGGGATAAAGGCTTCGACGTCGAAACGGCGACCAACGCCGACGACGCCGTCGAGATGGTACGCCGGCGTCCGTATTCGCTCGTCCTGCTCGACGAGCAGATGCCCGGCAAACGCGGGCTCGACGCGCTGCGCGAGCTTCGCGAGGCCGATCCCAACCTCGCCATCGTCATGGTCACGAAGAGCGAGGAAGACTCGACCATGACGGAAGCGATCGGCAACGCGCTCGAGGGCTACCTCGTCAAACCGGTCACGCCGCGCCAGGTCTACGCCGCCGTGACGCGTCTCCTCGAGGGACCGCGGATCCGCCAGCAGGCGGTCGCGCGCCGCTTCGTCGAGCGCTTTCGCGAGCTCCAGGACGAGCCGCTGCGCGCCCTCGGCTGGCGCGAGTGGATCGATCGCTTCAGCGAGCTCACGCAGTGGGATCTGGATCTCGTCGACGCCAATGAGATGGGGCTGTACGAGTCGCTCCAGGGCCTCTATCCCGACATGCGCCGCGAGTTCGCGACGTTCATGAAGGCCGCGTATCCGAGTTGGCTGCGCAACCTCGAGGGCGATCGTCCGCCGCTGTCGATCGACATCGTCCCCGAGTTCCTGATGCCGATCTTCAAGACGGACAAGCAGGCGCTGTTCGTCGTCGTCGACTGTCTGCGCCTCGACCAATGGCGCGCGCTCGAGCCGATCCTCGCGCCGATGTTCGACATCGAGACGACGCACTACTACAGCGTGCTCCCGACGGCGACGCCGTACTCGCGCAACGCGCTCTTCAGCGGGCTCTTTCCCGGCGAGATCGCCGCGCGCTTCCCCGACTGGTGGGGCGAGCGCGAGGACGAGACGCTGAATGCCCACGAGCGCCAGCTCCTCGAGGCGCAGATCGGCGAGCTCGGGGCGAAGCTGCCGGTGCGCTACGAGAAGGTCTCGACGGCGAACGAGGGCGACGACGTCGTGCGCCGTCTCGCGCGGGTGATCGCGCCGGAAGGCATCTCGGCGTTCGTCTTCAACTTCGTCGACCTGCTCACCCACGGGCGCTCCGAGTCGGCGATCCTCTACGAGGTCGCCCGCGACGAGATCGCACTGCGGCAGATCACCGAGCAGTGGTTTCGCCGCTCGGCGCTCTTCTCGGTGCTCCAGGAAGCGGCGCGGCGCAAGGTCAAAGTGCTCATCACCAGCGACCATGGATCGATCCACTGCCGCACCCCGGCGACGGTGTTCGCGAAGCGCGACGCGACCCAGAACCTGCGCTACAAGTTCGGCGAAGACCTGCGGGCCGAGAATCCCGAGCAGGCATTATTGTTTACTAATGAGGATTCTTTGAAGCTGCCCCGCCGGGGTCTCGGCGCGAACTCCCTTCTCGCGACCGGCGACTCCTTCTTCGTCTACCCGACGAAGCTCCGCGAATATCAGAGCCGCTACCGCGGGTCGTTCCTCCACGGCGGTGTGACGCCGGAGGAGTGCATCCTGCCCGTGTCGCTGCTCACGCCGCGCCGCTGACCGTGACCGATTCCGTTCCCGCCCGCCCGCAGGGCGAGTATCGCCGCTTGCTGCCCTTCCTCCGCCCCCACTGGTGGCGGATGGCCGGCAACATCGTCGCCAACGTCATCGCCGCCGGCCTCGACGCGTTCGTCTTCACCCTGCTGATCCCGTTCCTCAACGCGATCTTCAAGCAGCAGGGCAGCCTCATCACCGCCCCCGGCTGGCTCGGCGCGGCGCAGCAGAAGCTCGTCGGCTCGTTTGTCGACCAGAGCGACCTCCTCGGGTCCCTCAAGGTGTTCATCATCGCGATCGTCATCATGGTCGCGGTGAAGAACGTCTTCCTCTGGCTCGCCGGACAGCTCGGGGCCTCGCTCCAGGAGTACGTGACGCGCGACCTGCGCGACGCCGTCTTCCGCCATCTCCAGCGGCTGCCCCTCGGCTACTTCCACGCGACGAAGGTCGGCCAGATCATCGCGCGGATCCTCACCGACACCGAGCAGACGAAGAACATCGTCACCGAGCTCGTGACGAAGACCGTGCAGAACCTCGCCGCGGTCGTCGTCACCATCGTCGTGCTCGTGCGGTTGTCGCCGAAGCTCACGCTGCTCTCGCTCGTCATCGCGCCGCTCCTCACGGCGAGCCTCCAGCCGATCCTCCGCAAGCTGCGCCGCGGCCACCGCCGGCTGCGCAACGAGTACGGCGAGATGACGAGCGTCCTCCAGGAATCGGTGAGCGGCATTCGCCTCGTGAAGTCGTTCCGCGGCGAGCCGTATGAAGACACGCGCTTCACCCGCGCGAGCAACGGCTATTCGTCGGGCATGGTCCGCATGACGCGCGTCGCGCTGCTCTCGCAGCCGCTCACGGAGATCATCGGCACGAGCATCGCCGTCGCGATCCTCTGGATCGGCGCGCAGGAAGCGCTCCGCCCGAACCCGGCCATCGACGGCGCGACGCTCATCACCTTCATGATTCTCGTCATGCGCCTGCTGCCGCCGCTCAAGCAGCTGTCGCAGACGCCGACGACCGCGCAGCAGTCGCTCGCCGCCGCCGAGCGGCTGTACGAGGTCCTCGATCGCGCCACCGAAGAGCAGATCGATCGCGGCACGCGCCACGTCGCCGGCTTCCAGCGCGAGATCGCCTTCGAGCTCGTCGACTTTGATTTCGGCAATGGTGAGCTCGTGCTCAACGACGTCACCTTCACCGCGCCGCGTGGCGCGATGGTCGCGCTCGTCGGCGCGAGCGGAGCGGGGAAGAGCACCCTCGTCGATCTCATCCCGCGCTT
>CBHWBX010000121.1:0-10101 GCA_966111935.1 uncultured Gemmatimonadaceae bacterium | reverse complement strand
ATCAGGCAGAACATCACCGCCTTGGCGGACGGCACCGGCACCTTCACGCGGTTGCGGTAGCGCAGGTCGATCGGGTCGAGGAAAGGCACGCGCTTCCCTTTGGTGCGAAGCTCCTCCAGCTTGGCCTCGGTCTCGCGGATCTCGCGCGATCGGCTTCTCGATCGTGATGCGCTCCTCGGCCAGGTGTCCCCAGCAGAGCGCCGCGTACCGGCGGACGATCGTCCGCGCCTGGAGGGCCGCGCCGAGCACCCGGTGCGCACGGTCCGTCTTGGCGACGAGCAGGAGTCCCGACGTCTCCTTGTCGAGCCGATGGACGATCCCCTCGCGCCCCTCCTCGTCCGACTCGGAAAGTGGCCCGCCCCTTCCCTTTAGCGCGTTGACGAGCGTCCCCGACCAGTTCCCCGGCGCCGGATGGACGACCATCCCGGCCGCCTTGTTCACCACCAGGACGTCGTCGTCTTCGTAAACGACGTCGAGCGGAATGTCTTCGGGGGTGACGGCGCGACCCTGGGGTTCGGGGAGATTGACGGTTACCGTTTCCCCTTCGCGCGGCTTGTAAGACGCCTTTTCACGCCGTCCTCCAACGAGGACATGGCCCTCCGCGATGAGGGTCGCCGCTTGGTTCCGGGAGAGGTCCAGGGCGCCTGCCACCAGGAGGTCAAGCCTGGGGGAATCGTTCGGGGCTTCAATGTTGTGAGTCGGCAAGGAACTGACAGGTCGGGGGGTCGCGGGTTGTGGGAAGGCACGTGCCGCGCGTCGCGCGCCACTCAATTGAAAACACCGACGCCCGAAATCAAAGCGGCGCGAAGCATCGCTTCGCGCCGCACACCTGCCCGCAACCCGCGACCCCCGACCCGCGCTCCGATTAGTCGCGCGCCGCCGCCTCCGACGCCGCCAGCGCCAACGCCCGCCGATCCTCCCGCCACAGCACGAACGCCAGCATCAGCGCCCCTACCGTGACCGCCGAATCGGCGACGTTGAACGTCCAGAACCGGACGTCCCCCACGCCGATGTCGATGAAGTCGACGACGCCGCGCGGCTCGCGGAACCGATCGAGCAGGTTGCCCGCGGCTCCGCCGACCGCGAGGCCGAGCGCGAGCACGCGCATCGTGTCTCCCGGCTCCGTCACGCGGAACAGGCGCCACAGAATGCCGATGGCCACCACCGCGAACGCGCCGAAGATGTAGCGCGAGTATTCACCGAGCGACATGCTGAACGCCGCGCCCGGGTTGAACGCGAGCGTGAAGCGCGCGAAGTCGCCGATCACGGCATGCGGGACGTGCGGCGGCCAGAGCGCCGACACGGCCCACAGCTTGGTGAGAAGATCCAGAACGAGCACGAGGACGGCCGCGGACCAGAAGACGCGGCCGTTGTTGGTGGTCGAGGTCATGAAGTCCGAGGTCTTGCTAGAGCTCTCGCCGCTCGCCGCTGATCGTCGCGGTCGCCGGGGCAGGCATCGGCACCAACTCCGCTTCCGTGTCCTCGCCCCAGAGCACCCAGGCGAGCAGGAATGCACCGATGCTCACCGCCATGTCCGCGACGTTGAACGTCGGCCAGCGCGAATCGCCGATCCCGATGTCGATGAAGTCCACCACCCCGCGCGCCGACGCGATCCGATCGATCAGATTGCCGAGCGCTCCCCCGCACACCAACGCGAGCGACCACGTGCGGACCACGTCTCCCGCGCGCGTCGCGTAGTACAGCCGGCCGAGGATGAACAGCGCCACGACCGTGAGCATCATGAAGATCCAGCGCGAGTACGTCCCCACGTGAAGCCCGAACGCGGCCCCCGGGTTGTGCACGAGCGTGAATCGGAGCCACTCCCCCGCCACGGGGTGCGGCAATCCCTCGAATCCCAGCCGCGACGCCGCGATCGCTTTCGTGCTGAAATCGATCGCGGTGACCAGCACCAGCACGGGCCAGAACAGCCCCGCGTTACTTCTTCGCATCTTCCTCCCGCTGCTTGCAGTCGATGCAGTAGCGGGCATGGGGCAGCGCATCGAGTCGCTCGAACGCGATCTCATTCCCGCATTGATGACACTTGCCGAAGTTCTCCGGATGACGATACAGGCGGCGCAGCGCCTCGTCGATGTGCCAGAGGAACCGCCCTTCCTGGCTCGCGAACAGGAACGCCTTCTCGCGCTCCATCGCGTCCGTCCCCTGATCCGCCATGTGGAACGAGTAGCTGCTCAAGTCGCCGTCGGCATTCTGCGGCGTGCCGCCGAACACCTCGTCCGCGCGACCGAGCTCCTTGAGGACGCGCTTGCGCTCATCGAGCAAGCGCTTCTCGAAATGCGTCAGCATCTTCTTGTTCATACCCTTCGACTTCTTGGCGGTGGTGCTCGCGGTGCTGTTCGCTGTCGGCATTTCTACTCTGTCCTCGTGATGGCCACGTAGGCCGTGATTCCGTCGAGATCGAGCGCGGCGGCGCCCGCCGGCAACGGCGAGCCCTCGGTCGCGAACACGAGCTCGGTTGCCAGCACTTCCCCGGCGATCCACGCGCCATGCGCGTCGATTGCCGACCGCACCTCCTCACCGCCTGAAACGGTCAACACGATCCGGTCGCTGACCGCCAGTCCTGACTCCTTTCGCATACGCTGTACCCGGCTAATCATCTCCCGGGCATACCCCTCGTTCTTCAATTCGGGCGTGATCGCCGGATCGAGGGCCGCGAAGAACCCGCCATCCTCCTGGACCGCGAGGGCCCCCGACGCTCGCCGAATGATCGTCAGATCGTCAACCCCGAGCTCGTGCGATTCGCCCTCCACGGTCACCACCAGCGGCTCGCCGCGCTCGAACGCGCGCACGGTATCGCTCGTGAAGCCCGACACGGCCTTCGCGGCCAACGGCGTCTTGCTGCCGAACTTCTTACCCAGCGAACGGAAGTTCGGTTTCGCCTCGAGCGTCACGAGCGCGTCCCCCGAAGTCGCGAACTCGACGCGCTTCACGTTCAACTCCGCGGCGAGCAGATCCGTCAACTGGGACAGCACGGCCTCGTTCGCGTGCGGTGCGACGCAAACCATCCGCGACAGCGGCTGCCGCACCTTGATCCCGACTTCCTCGCGCGCCGAGCGGCCGAGCCGCGCCAGCGTGCGCACGGCCTGCATCGCCGCGTCGAGCGTCCCGTCCACCGCTCCCGCCCGTTCGACGACGAACGGCGCGAGGTGCACCGACGTTCCCGTAAGCTCGCGATGGATCCAGTCGCTCACGAACGGCGCCAGCGGCGCGAGCAGACGGCACACCGAGACCAGCACCTCGTGCAGCGTCGCGAACGCCGCGCGGTTGTCCGCGCCGTTCACCTCGTAGAACCGCGCGCGGTTGAGCCGCACGTACCAGTTCGCGAGGTCGTCGTCGACGAACTCCATCAGCGCGCGCGCCGCCGTCGTCGCGTCGTACGCCGTGAACGCGGCGTCGACGGTCCGCTCCAGCTCCGCGAGCCGGCTGATCATCCAGCGATCGATGATCGGACGCGCCGCGAGCGGCGGATCCTGCTCCGACGGCGACCACCCGAAGTTCGCGTACTGCGCGAAGATGCCGCTGTACACGTTCTTGAGCGTTCTCATAAAGCGCCCCGCCTGCTCGGCGAGCACCTTTTCATCAAAGCTGCGCGGCAGCCACACGTTGCTCGCGCCGATCAGGAACAGACGCACGGCGTCGATGCCGTGCCGCTCGATCACCGCCCACGGATCGACGGTGTTGCCTAGCCGCTTCGACATCTTCACGCCGTTCGCATCGAGCACGAGGTCGTTCACGACGACGGCGCGATAGGGCGACGCCTCACCATGCCCCGCGTTGTTCGGCAGCGCATCGCCGAGCCCCGTGGCGATCGCGAGCAGCGAGTAGAACCAGCCGCGCGTCTGGTCGACGCCCTCGGCGATGAAGTCCGCCGGGAACTGCTGCGCGATCTTGTCCTGGTTCTCGAACGGATAGTGCCACTGCGCGAACGGCATCGACCCCGAGTCGTACCACGTGTCGATGACTTCGGGGGCGCGACGCATCGTGCCGCTGCACCCCGCCGCCGTGCACTTCCACGTGTAGCGGTCGACGTGATGCTTGTGCGGATCGAAGTCCGCCGGCAGCGGCTCGCCCACGCGATCCGCCAGCTCCGCGAAGCTGCCGATGCACTCCACGTGAGACTGCTCGCTCTCGCAGATCCACACCGGGAGCGGCGTGCCCCAGAAGCGGTCGCGCGACAGCGTCCAGTCGACGTTGTTGACGAGCCACTCGCCGAACCGGCCTTCACCCACCGACGGCGGATTCCAGTTCACCCGCGCGTTGCGCGCGAGCATCGCGTCCTTGTACGCGCTCGTGCGCACGAACCACGACGAGCGCGCGTAATACAGCAGCGGCGTGCCGCACCGCCAGCAGTGCGGATACGAGTGCTCGGCGTGGCCACCTCGGAAGAGCACCCCGCGACGGTTGAGCTCCTCGGTCAGCAGCGGATCGGCGTCCTTGAACCACTCGCCGCCGACGAGCGGCACGCTCGACTGGAAACGTCCGCGCGCGTCGATCGGCTGGAGGAACGCGAGATTGTGGCGCAGCCCCGCCTGGTAGTCGTCGGCGCCGAACGCCGGCGACATGTGCACGACGCCGCTGCCGTCCTCCGCCGACACGAACTCCTCGCCGACGATGATCTCGTGCTCCGTGCCTTCCGGATACTCGAGGAAATCGAGCGGACGCTTGTATCGGCGGCCCACGAGCTCCGCGCCCTTCATCCGGTTCACGATCTCCCAGCGCTTCTCGTAATCGCCGCCGAGCACCGCCGCGAGCCGCGCCTCGGCGAGGATGAGCGTTCTCTGATCCTTCCCCTCCTCGCGCCGCACGACCTCGACGTAGTCGAGCTCCGGATGCACCGCGAGCGCGGTGTTCGACACGAGCGTCCAGGGCGTCGTGGTCCAGACGAGAATCCGACGCGCCACTCCCGCTCCCCGCTCCCCGCTCCCCGCTCCCACCAGCTCCAGCGCGATGTAGACGCTCGGATCACTGACCTGCTGATACACGCCCGGCTGCCCGAGCTCGTGGCTCGACAGCGCCGTGCCGCACCGCGTGCAGTACGGCAGGATCTTGTGCCCGCGGAAGAGCAGGTTCTTGTCGAAGAGCGTCTTCAGCGACCACCACACGCTCTCGACGTAGTCCGGCTCGTACGTCACGTACGGGTCGTCGTAGTCGAGCCAGTAGCCCATGCGCTCGGAGAGCTTCTCCCAGTCGCCGCGATACTTGAACACGCTCTCGCGGCAGAGCCGGTTGAACTCCGCGACGCCGAGCGCCTCGATCTGCTGCTTGCCGCTGATGCCGAGCTGCTTTTCGACCTCGATCTCCACGGGCAGGCCGTGGGTATCCCACCCCGCTTTACGCGCGACGCGATAGCCCTTCATCGCCCGATGGCGGCAGAAGAGATCCTTGATCGTGCGCGCGAAGACGTGGTGAATGCCCGGCTTGCCGTTGGCCGTCGGCGGGCCTTCGAAGAACACGAAATTCGGCGCGCCTTCGCGCGCCGCGAGCGTCTGGGCAAAGAGCTTCTCCTCGTGCCAGCGGGCGAGAAGCTCCGTCTCCATGTCATCGGCCGAGCGGTCGGCCGGCAGCAGTTGATACTTGGATGCGGTCAAAGCCGTTCGAGTACGCCGCGCACCAGCGCGGTCAGTTTGGGTTCAGCACCGTTGGCCACGGCCACGATCCGATCGAGCGTCGCCGGCTCGAGCGCGTCCGGCAGACACATGTCGGTGATGATCGAGATGCCGAGCACGCGCATGCCGGCGTGGATCGCCACGAGCACCTCGGGCACCGTCGACATGCCGACGACGTCGGCGCCGATGGCGCGCAGGAAGCGATACTCGGCGCGCGTCTCGAGATTCGGACCCGCGACGGCCACGTACACGCCCTCGCGGAGGTTCAGCTTCTGCTCCGTCGCGACGGCGCGCGCGATCTCGCGCAGCCCCCCGTCGTACGGCATTGAGAGATCTGGAAAGCGCGGTCCGAGCCGGTCGTCGTTCGGGCCGATGAGCGGGCTGTCGCCGAGCAGGTTGATGTGATCGGCGATGAGCATGAGATCCCCCGCCGCCCACATCGGATTCAACCCGCCGCAGGCGTTCGACACGATCAGCGACTGCGCGCCGAGCGCGCGCATCACGCGCACCGGAAACGTCACCTGCTGGAGCGAGTAGCCCTCGTAGCGGTGAAACCGTCCCTGCATCGCGATGACCGTCTTGCCGCCGAGCGTGCCGCAGAGCAGCCGGCCGTGGTGCGACTCGACCGTCGACAGCGGGAAGCCCGGGATGTCGCCGTACTCGATCACGACCTCGGTATCGATGTCGTGCGCGAGGCGCCCCAGACCGGTGCCGAGGATGATCGCGGCATCCGGCGTGGCGCCAAACAGTGCACGAATGACGGAGGCGGCCTCCTCGGCCGTCTCCTGCACGTGGAGATTCGTCGTCATTCCTTGACCAGGGATCCGAGCCAGGCCGGCGTGTTCGCGTCCGACGATGGCGCGCTCGTCGCGCCCGACTGTTCGTTCGCGGTGATGTCGGCAAGCTGCCGCTCGATCATTGCGCGCATCTGCGCGAGATAGGCGCGGCGCGCCCGATCGAGCGACGCGAGCTGGTCTTCCATGCGACGGATCTCGGCGCGCGCGTCCTCGATCATGCGATCGGCCTCGGCGCGCGCTTCACGGATGATCAGCTGTCCTTCCTTCTCCGCCTGCGCGCTGATGTCGCCGCGAAGCTGCTGCGCCGAGACGAGCGCTTCATTGATCGCCTTGTCGCGCTCGCGGAACGCGCGCAGCTGCTCGTGGAACCCGCGCGCCTTCGCGTCGAGATCCTGATTGAGCCGCGACAGCCGCTCGAGCTCCTCGGCGACCTGCTCGCGGAACTGATCGACGCGCTCCGGATCGTACCCGCGCAGCGCCTTGCCAAACTCGTAACGCCGGACATCCAGCGGCGTGAGATGAAAGGTCTCGTCCATCATGCGGGTCTCGCTCCAAAGAGAATCGTTCCGAGGCGAACGAGGGTCGCGCCCTCCTCCACCGCCATCTCGTAATCGTTCGACATGCCCATCGACAGCTCGGTTGCCGGATGGCCGGCGGCGCGGAAGATGTCGCGCGCACGCCGCGCCCCGGTGAAGACCCGGCGCAACGTCTCGTCGTCAGCGTCGAGCGGCGCCATCGTCATCACGCCGCGCACCTCGAGCCCAGACAGGCCGCGCAGCCGCTCGGCTTCCGCTTCCCAGTCCTTCGGCTCGAACCCGCCTTTGGTTTCCTCGCCGACCACGTTGACCTGGGCGAGGACGCGAATCGGCCGGCCTTCGGCCTGCCCGATCTCGTGGACGGCATCGGCCAGGCGCGGGCTGTCGAGGGAGTGCAGGAGATCGAACCTGGGGAGGGACTTCACCTTGTTCCGCTGCAGATGGCCGATGAGATGCCACCGAACCGGCGACGTGATCGCCTCCATCTTCGGCAGCGCTTCCTGCACTCGATTTTCCCCAACGTCGCCGAGTCCGGCGTCGATAGCGGCCTGCACGGCGTCCGGTCCGTGCGTCTTCGTGACCGCGACGATCGTTACCGCTTGCCCGTGGCCGCCGCGGCGCGCTGCCGCATCGATGCGGTCACGGACTTCCCGGAGCCGCTCCGGAAGATCAGGAAACGGCATAACATTCCAAGTTATCGGAAGTTACAGAGTGAATCAAGAGAAGCGGCCTGGGCTGGAGAGGGCTTGGGTTCGAGCAGCAGCCGGGGACATCCCAGCGTGCTGAAAAAGTAGTCGTCGACCGGGTCGACGGACGACCGGGGTTTTCGACCGCGCGCCCAGGCGTCGATCTGATCGGCTACCGCCTGGGTCGCCTTCCGATCGATCGAAACGACGCGCAGGTGCTGTCCCGAGGTCCCGAGGCTGTAGCTGTCGAGCGCGACCATTCCGACAACCGTCCAGTTGATGGCTAGACGGTTACGGTCCTCGACCGGAACGGTCAGCGCCACGGCGACCGGCCGTCCGGTCCCGCGGGCCATCGCCGCGATGCGCTCCGCGTCCGGGCCGGCGAGGCCGTCCCGGCGAATCAGCTCGTCCTGATACCAGCGGGCGTTGAGGAGGGGCATCGTCACGATCGTCACGTCGGGCCGCCGGTGCTCGACCCGCTGCGCGTACCAGAGCGGGTAGGTGTCGTTGTCGCCGGCGACGAAGAGCACCGCGCGAGGCGGCAGTGGATCGAGCAGCTCGGCCGCGACCATGCGCGGGAGCGACGCCCCCGGCTCCTCCCGCCGCGACACCGCGCTCCAGTTGAGCACCACCGGCAGCGACGCCGCGGCGAGGCCGATCGCGGTCGGCAGACGATACCGGCGCGCGAGGGTGACGGCACCCAGCCCCGCCCACATCCCCCACGCCCAGAAGCCGAGCACGAAGAAGTAGTCGCGATCGCGCGCCTCGTGCGAATCCGCGTCCGGCACGAGCTGCCACGCGAACGACGTCCCCGCGCGCAGGTTCAGATACGCGATCACGCCGAGCGATCCGCAGAGAAAGAGCAACAGCAGCGCGCGGAAGGTGCGGGGATCGGCACGGCGCTGCCAGCGCGCCCCGGTGAAGGCGAGCGCCGCGAACGCGACGGTCGCGAGGATCCGCCAGACGGTCGGGATCACGCTCGGCGCCAGCGAGAGTGCGGCCTGCCAATCCGCGTACTCGAACCAGTTCGCGAGCTGAATCCAGACCGGCACCTGCCGCGGCCACAGGCCGGCGACCTCGTACTGCCGCCGCCCGATCACGTCGGCAAGCCGACCGAGCGACGACGGGTCGCCCTGATTGATCCCCGGATCATGCGCCGCGCGCACGTACATGAAGAGCAGCGCGCTCACGGCAATCGCCATCGCGCCGAGCAGGCGGCGTCGCTCGTGCCGCACCGCGTTGCGTGCCGGCTCATGCCGCAACATCGGCGACAGATACAGCGCGACCGCGCCAACGACGACGAGCAGCAGCGACAGCCTCGACACGCCGATTACGATCAGCGACGCGCCGGTGAGCGCCGCACCCGCAGTCCAATCGCGCGTGCCGTCGGGGCGAAACAGCCCCACGTACACGATCACCGGCGCCGCGACCATCACGCTCAGATGCAGTGGTGCCGCGAGCGCGACGAGATAGACCGCGAGGGTCAGATAGCGCGGATCACTCTTTTCGGCGGCGGCATCCGCGGCGACGATCGCGCCCATCGCCAGCGCGAGCGACGCCGCGTAGACCTCTGTCTCCGTCGCGTTCATCCACACCGACGACATCGCCCCCGCGGCGATCGCCGCGGCAAAACCCGCGGCCGATGATCCGGAGCGACGCGCGATCCAATACGCGGCAAGTCCGCCCGCGCTCGCGGTGCACACCGCCGAGAAGAGGTTCGTCGCCATCGCGAACGGCAGGAAGGCGAAGATCCGCGCCCAGGTGTTCAGCAGCAGGATGAACAGCGGCGTGCCCGGCGGATGCGGGATGCCGAGCGTCCGCGCGGCAGCGATGAACTCACCGGCGTCCCAGAACGTCACGCTGGGCGCGAGCGTCGCGAAATACACGACGAGCAGCGCGCCGCCGGCGAGGAGCCCGGTGCGGCGCGGCGAGATCGTACGCATCACGACGAGAGCCCGGCCTCCGAGACGCGCGACAGCTCGCGCAGCGAACGGCCGGCGGACACCTCGCGCACATCCTCGGCGCTGATGTCGCGCCAGAGGCGTCCGTTCTGCGCCGCGCTGATCGTCGCCGTCTCCTCGGATACGACGATCACGAGGCTGTCCGTCTCTTCACTCAACCCGAGCGCGGCGCGGTGCCGCGTCCCGAGCGATCGGTCGATCATCGACGACTGCGAGAGCGGCAGGATGCATCCCGCGCCGACGATCATGTCGCCGCGGATGATCACCGCCCCGTCGTGCAGCGGCGAATAGGGCGTGAAGATCGTCGCGAGCAGATCGGCCGAGACCTTCGCGTGCATCTCCGAGCCGGACTGGATGTACTCGTCGAGCGAGACCTCGCGCTCGATCGCGATGATCGCGCCGATCCCCGATCGGCTCAACCGCTCGACGGCCTCGGCCACCTGGTCGGCGATCTCCGACGCGCGCATATGCGCGAGGAAGCGCGACATCGGCGAGCG
>CBHWBX010000120.1:0-10103 GCA_966111935.1 uncultured Gemmatimonadaceae bacterium | reverse complement strand
CCCATGACGTACGACTGGGATGGAAGCCGCGCCGTCCAGGAAGCGTAGCGGGAGTGGTACGAGGCGATCGATCGGGACTTCTGGGAGATCAGCAAGGAGTTCGCGCACCCCGAGTATCCGAAGCAACCGCCCTTTCACAAGCTGATCGACTTTTCGGCGCTCGAGGGAGCGCGGGTGCTGGAGATCGGCTGCGGAATGGGCGGGCATGCGGCCCTCCTCGCCCGCGCTGCCGGCGATATGACCGCGATCGACCTGACGCAGCGCGCCGTCGACGCCACCAACCGGCGCTTCAAGCTCTTCGGAATCTCGAATGCCCGGGCGATGCAGGTCGACGCGGAGCGCATGCCGTTCGAGGACAACTCGTTCGATTTCGTGTGGAGCTGGGGAGTGATTCATCACTCGTCGAACACCGACGCCATTGTTGCGGAGATTCACCGCGTCCTGCGTCCCGGCGGCCGCGCGGTCATCATGATCTACAACAAGAACTCGACGCGCTACTACGTGCACGGGCTCTATCACGGAATCTTCAAATTGAAGTTCCTGAAGATGCCGTCGCTGTATGCCGTCAACATGAGCTTCACCGACGGGTTCATCGCGCGCCATTACACGCATCGCACCGCACGCCAGCTCTTTCATCGTTTCAAGAACGTCTCGACGCGCGTCATGGACTCCGGCGTTCCGAGCGTCGTCTTCGGCTGGGGCCGGCTGTCACGTCTGATGCCGGCGGTCCTCGGGCCCGTGAACCGGTTCATCAATTCCCATTGGGGATGGTTCCTCGTCATCACGGCCGAGAAGGGCAAGTGATGAGCGGCAAGCTGCCCGTGGCTGAGTCGTCACAGCCCGGTGCGGAGGAGCCGCTCGCGCTGCCGGCGCGCTACCGGATGTCGCAGTTCCCCGTCGAGATCGATTTCCTCATCCCCGAGTTCGAGGAGAGCTATCCGCGAGGGTACAGCCGCACGCTCGCGCTGGTCGAGCGCGACTGCGGGATGTGGTATCACGAATTCGTCGACCGGCTCGTGGCGAGCATCGGCAAGGAGTACCTGCCGATCATGCGCCTGAGCGACGGCGAATATCTCTTTCTGTTGGGCGAGGTCGCGCCGGACGCGCGGCTGTCGTCGAGGCGCAAGCTCCGGCATCATCTCAGCCGGCTGCGTGGCCGTCTGGTGTCCGGTGGGCGGATCAACACGTTCACCCAGGGGCACTATCAGTCCGGCATGTACTCGCGCGAGGAATGGGACCAGGCGCGCGAGCGTCAGTCGGAGCTCGTGCGCTGGGTCGGCGAGCGCGGCATCCTTGCGTGGCACCTGAACTACGTGCGCGAGCCGTTCGCGGAACGCTACTTCCCGCATCTGAGCCGCTGGCTGGATCGCCATCGCGTTCCAGTCAACGCGCACAACTACTATCCGTTCTATTTCGTCTACGCCGCGCTCGTGGGATCGCGGCGGAGCGAGATCCTGGCGGGCCGTCGCGTCCTTGTCGTCAACGGCGCGACGGGCGCTCGGCGCGAGCAGATCGAGGCCGGGCTTCGGCGCGAGGGCGTCGCGGAGGTTCGCTGGTGTCAGATCTCCGAGAACCGGTCGCTGTACGACACGGTGTCGATCGATGAGCACATCGGCGCGGTAGATCTCGCGATCGTCGGCGCGGGCATCGGCAAGGCCGGGATCCTTCGCCAGCTCGAGCCGCTCGGCGTGCCGTGCATCGACGCCGGGTTCGTTTTTCAGGTCTGGCTGGATCCGCGCAACCGATTCGAGCGGGTGTTCTGCGCGACGGACGCAGACTGGCGAGAGGTCGGAAGCTCGCCGCTCCGCGAAGGCATCGTCAGCGGACGGGATCTCGCGTTCGCGACGAGACGCCCCATCGGCCAATGAAGGTGCTTCACGTCAGTTCCGCGGGTCCCGACACGGGCGCGGGCGCCGCGGCTCTTCTGACGCACGAAGCACTGCTTCGCGATCAGCGCGTCGATTCGAGAATTCTCTTCCTGACGCAGGGGCAGGTAAAAGGCCCCGCCGCGTTCTCCTTCGAGGCAGGCGATGCGATCCGAAGGATTCGTCGGCGGGCCACGACGGCCGTCGAGCAGCTCCCGCTCGTTCGATATCGCGGTCGCGATCGGCGCGTCCTGTTCTCACCGGGACTGATCGGCCTGCCGCTTCAGGGGCACGAGCTGTTCGCCTGGGCGGATGTGGTTCACCTCCACTGGGTCAACCACGGCTTCGTCGACGTCGAGGAAGTGGCGCGCTGGAATCGGCCGGTCGTCTGGTCGCTTCGCGACATGTGGGCGCTGACCGGAGGATGCCACCATTCGCTTGGCTGCCTGCGGTTCGCCGCGGCATGCGGGCAGTGTCCGGTCCTCGGCAGTCGACAGGCGGAAGACATCTCCACCGTCGGGCTGCGCCGGAAGCAGAAGTCTCTCACGCACGCCCCGATCACCTGGGTGGCCATCAGCTCATGGATGGCGCGGATGGCACAGACGAGCCGCGTCGTCGGCGATGCTCCGATCCACGTCATTCCCAGTGGAATTCCGACGACGCGCTTCACGCTTCGGGACCGCGACGCGGCCCGGGCGCGCTTCGGCGTACCGGTCGACGCGACGGTGGTGCTCATCGGCGCCGCGGATCTGGCTGACCCGTACAAGGGAGCCGACTACGTCATCGACGCAATGCGGCGCGCGGACCCACGCTTGGTAGTCGTCGCCTTTGGGCGAAGCGACGCCGCGGCGTTCGACATTCCGCAGCAGGTAGTGCGTCTCGGACATCTCGCCGACCCGTCGGACCTCGAAGCCGCCTACAACTGCGCGAATGTCTTCCTCGCTCCCGCGCGCGCGGAATCATTCGGAAAGACCGTCGCCGAGGCGCAGGCGTGCGGCATCCCGGCGGTGGCGTTCGGCGACACGGGCGCGGCGGACATCATCAGCCATCGCGAGACCGGGTACGTCGCGGCGTACGCAGACGTCGACGACCTGTCGCGCGGCCTCGAACACTGTCTGACGACGCCATTCGATCGGGACACGATTCGCGCGCGCGCGGTTCGACTCTTCGACGTCGCCGTCAGCGCGGATGCATACACGGCGCTCTACGCCTCCTGCGGCGGCGCCTCCTCGTGACCGCGGCCGTGACGACCCTCGATTCGCGTCCAGAGCGTGTGGCCGAGCCGTCATCGGTTCGGTTCGCGCTCGTCGCGGCGTGCGTCATCCTCCTGTCGTTCGCCAGCGAGGAGGCGGCAATCGTCGTCACGATGCTCGTGTCGTTCTGGCTGCTGTGGCGCGCCCGTCCGGACGGCATCCTGGGTCTTCTCGTTCTGTTTCAGTCGCGCTGGGCGTTCTACCACGTCACTGATTTCAAGACGATGGAGGCCGCGACTGCCGTCCAGCGTCCCGAGGTGCAGGTCCTGCTTGCCGGGCTGCCGGTCGACGCGCTCGTGTACGTCTTCCTCGCGGCGCGCGTCATCGCCGAGCGTTTTCTATCGCCGGACACGTTCCGATCGCCTGGAGCGCGGCGCCTCCTCGATATCTGGCTCGTGACCCTGATCCCCGCCGCGGGGCTGGCGGTCTACTCGTTTCAGGCGATGCACACGTCGGGCTGGTCGATCGGGCTGCGCTTCTACCTGACTTCGAGCGCGGTCTTTTACGGAATGATCGTGGCGCGGCGAATGGGGAGATTCTCGCTTCGTACGTTGCTTCAGCACCTCGTGCCGTACGTCAGCGCGATCCTGGTGTTGATGAATCTCCACGTCTACTGGTCGCACCAGGCCTTTCTGCTGCTCGGCGTCGCCGTCGCGGTTGCGTTTTTCCTCATCCGCGACGTCAAAGGCGGCGGCGTCGCCGGCGGGCTCGTTCTGCTCGCGCTGGTGTTTCGGGTGATGACCGAGGCGACGTTGACGATCGTCCTGATCGCCGTGGTGGCAGCGGGACTCCTGCTTGTCCGTCTGCCGGCGCGACGCCGGAAGCGGCTCCAGGGCTGGAGGCGTGGCGCCGTCTACGGCATGGTGATCATGCCGCTCGTGTTTCCGTTCGCGGTCGTGTATACGACGCGCGCCCTCGGACTCGAGGACGCTGCCGTCTTCGCGGCTGGTACGATCAGCGCGGAGTCCTTCGTGAATCGCATCGCGTTCAAGACCTTCGGCGATCGCTACCCGCTCTGGTCCGCGGCGACGAATCAGATCCAGCAAGGCCCGAAGATCATCGTTCCGGCCGATCGCCCGCTGGAGCCGGGTGGCTTCTACACGGGCCTCCTCTGGACTGTCGGTGCGCACAACACCATCCTCGAAGTCCTGAGGAACACCGGGCTGCTGGTCGGATCCATCATCCTTCTGATATACGTCGTGACATTGTTCGTGAACCTCGAGGTGGCATTTACGTCGGGATTCACGCCGCTCCGCTGTCTGGCCGCCGCGGTTGGCGGCGTTGCCTTCTCGGGAATGCTGACGGGGGATTTCCCGGCGAACATCTATGTCGGGCTGTTCATCTGGATGTTCGCGGGGATCGTCTGGCAGTTCACCCTCGGCGACAGCAGTGCACGAGATCAGTTCCGCCCAGATAGGACATCCCTTGCGTCGTGATGCTCTGCTCTGGCTGGGAAGCATCTATCCCAGCGAGCACATTCAGGGAAACCCTGCAATCAGCCCCGCAGCCAACCACTGGCAATCCCGTCTCATCGACGGGATCCGGGGCGTTGGCGTCGACGTCATTCTGCTCGCACACGAGCACGCACGCGTCTGGCCGCGGGGCCCGTTGTACGTCGGCCGGCCGGCCTTCGCGCGCGGGATGCCGGATCAGCTGTGGTCCGGGTACCTGAACGTGCCCGGCATCAAGCCGGCGAGCATCGCGCGCTCGATGCGGCGCGTCGCGGTCGCAGAGCTCGACCGCCGGCCTCCGCTGGCGATCGTCTCCTACAATCCCACGTCGGAAAATCTGGCGGTGGGAAGGTTTCTTCAGGACCGTTATCGCACCCCGTGGATCGACCTGTGTGCGGACGCCTACAGTCCCGGTGAGGGATGGGTGGACTTTCCCGCCGGGGCCCGGCACGCGAGCGGCCACATCTTCCTCTCTCACGGGGCATACGTCGACTGCCCTTTCTCACCGAAGCTGCATCTCGATGGTGGCGTCGACTGGATCGATGCGCCGGCGATCGCGAGCAGTGCCGACCGGGTCCCGGTCCTCTACACGGGAATGATGGGGCCTTACGGGGGCGTGGATTCTCTCGTGAAAGCGTTCGAGCTGACGCGCGATCCGCGTCTCGAGCTCTGGATCTGCGGGCACGGGGCTCCGAGCGCTCTGCTCACCGACGCCGTTGCCCGGAACCCGCGGATCCGTTTCTTTGGGCAGGTCGACGAGGCGACGCTCGGGCGCCTCATGGCGGAGGCGCACACCTTCATCAATCCGCGGCCGGGAAACCTGGACGGAGGAGACATGAACTTCCCCTCCAAGCTCCTCCGGTATCTGGCCTACGGAAAGCCGATCATCAGCACGCGCACCGCGGGGCTGGCGCCGGAATACGAGGACGTGCTCACCCTTGTCCCGCCGGACGACGACCACACGCTCGCCGCGGCCATCGATGGCGTAGCACGATTGACCGACGCGGAGCTCGCCGATCGCCGAGCCCGCGCGAAAGCCTTTGCCACCGACAACCGCAACTGGGGACGCCAGGCCGAGCGGCTCGTCGGCTGGCTTCGAACGCTTGCGTCGACGACGAACACATGAGCCCTCTTCGCTACATCGTTGCGCAGTCGTACATCGCCGCTCGGCGCGCGGTGCGCTGGGTCCTCCTCCGCCAGCGGGTCCTTGGTCCTGACACTCTGAATCGCCTCGCTTCGCTCGACGAAGGGCTGCGGCGGCGGGGAGTTCTGAAGGGCGCGGCCAGCGACTCGTTCCGATACGACGGCTGCACGTTCACGTTCGGCGGCGACAGCCGTGGAATCGCCGAGAGCATTCTCACGATCGGTTCGTACGAAGAGCCGACCGTTCGCGAGATGACCGCGATTCTCCGCCCCGGATCGGTGTTCCTCGATGCCGGAGCGAACATCGGCTTCTTCACCGTGCTCGCGGCGAGGCTGGTCGGCGAGCGTGGGCGCGTGTGCGCCTTCGAGCCGACGCCGAGCACGCGAGAGGTGCTGGCCCGCAACGTAGAGATCAACGGCTTCTCCAACGTCGCCGTCGAAGGATTCGCGATCGGCGAACGCCGCGGACGCGGATTCTTTCGCGTCACGGCGGAGTCGGAGGCCAACCACCTGGTCGACGCGGAACCAACCGCGATCGACGTCCCGATCGAGATCATCAGCATCGACGAGTATTGTGACGCTCACGGCATTGAGACCGTCGACCTGATCAAGCTCGACATCGAGGGCCAGGAGATTGCGGCGTTCAACAGCATGCGTGCCGTCTGCGGTCGCTCCCCTGCGATCGCCGTCGTCTTCGAGCTGAACGCCGAGGCCATTCGGCGCAGCGGACAGGACGTCGATGTGTTCTTCACGTCGCTGCAAGAGCTCGGGTTTCATCGCTTCAAGGTGCTGCTCGATTCGGTCGTCGAGTTCCGGGCGGACGACGACAAGACCTTCCTCTTCGATCTGATGCAGCGCTACAACCCGAACATCCTGGCGCTCAAGCAGTGACCAGCTCCGGCGCCGGGGATCGCGTTCGTCGCGTGAGCTATGTGGTCAACGCCGACGATTTCGGGCTCAATGAGTCCGTGAACGACGCCATCGTCGCGTCGTTCGAGCAGGGGCTCATCTCGTCCACGACGATGCTGGTCAACCTGCCCGGGTTCTCGCATGCCGTCGATCAGACGGGCGCACACGCGCTCCACGGCAAGGTCGGCGTGCATCTGAACCTCACCGAAGGCCAGCCGCTGACGAGCGCGATCGGAAAGTGTCGCCGCTTCGTCGAGCATGGGGAGTTCAGGTTCGTGCTGCCCATCTCGGCACTCCGGTTGGATGCCGCGGAGTACGACGCCGTCCGCACGGAGTGGAGGGCGCAGATCGCGCGGTGCGTTGCCCACGGGATTCAGCCGACGCATCTCGACTCGCATCATCACGTCCACACCGTCTGGCCGCTGCTGTCGATCACGATCGGGCTCGCCCGCGAATTCGGCATCCCTGCGGTTCGCATCACACGGAACGTCGGGCCGAAGCCCTCGTTCCCGAAGCAGGTGTACAAGCGGATCATGAACGAGCGACTCCGTCGGACGGGACTCGCTCTGTCTCGGTATTTCGGGAGCGCGGACGACTTGCTTCCGGTCCACCACGCGCTGACCGGGCCGATCGAAGTGATGGTGCATCCCGTCATCGAGGATGGCGTCCTGCTCGACCTCGTGGAGGGCAACCCGCGCAAGGTGACGCGGCTGGAAGAGGTCATCGGTGCGCTGGGTATCGTCGGCTCCGCAGTGTCCTATCGTGAATTGGGTAAAGCATGAGCCCACTCCGCTACGTCGAAGCGCAGCCTCAGGATCTCGATCGCCTGGAGTCGTTTCTCGGCCCGGCGTTCCGAGCTGTCTATGAACACGAATATCGGTCGAGCGGTGCGGACCGTTCCGTGTTGTGCATGGCGCTCGACGGCGAGCGGGTGATCGGTACCCAGGCATTCATTCCGTACGAGCTCGTCATCAACGGCCGGCGTATGCTGACCGGCCGTAGCGAACGGACCCTCGTTTCGCCGGAATACCGCGGACAGGATGTTTTCGCGAACCTGATGAATCTTTGCTGCGAGCGCGGGCGCGAGAAGGGACACCAGTTCTTCTGGGGAGCCAGCACGCCGGCGGTCAAAGCGTTCATGCGCAGCGGCTTCCTGCACCTGACCGGGCATCGGGAATACCTCGTCGCGGCCGTGAGCAGTTCTGCGGCCGCGCACTATCTCCGTTCATCGACGCGGCCCATACCGCTGGGCTTCAGAGCCGCGCTCCGCGCGCTCCGCGGCGGCGAAGCGGCGGCGCTCGAGTACTTCAAGCTCGGCACGACCCCGGTCTCCATCGTGTCGCGCGCCGTTGGCCGCATTCGGCGTGGCTTCGCGCGACGAGACGTCGTGATCACGACCGAAGAGAGACGCGAAGGGGACCTGGACGCCTTGCTCGAGCGCCTTCGCGGGAAGCAGAGCTCCGTCGTGATTCCTCACGACCGTCCATTTCTCGGATGGGTCTTCGACCAGGGCCAGAATGACGGAACGTGGCTCCTCGCCTACGAAGGCGATGAGCTGACGGGATTCGTGTGCGTCAGCATGAACGATCCGTTCACCGCGACCATCGTCGACTTCGCGGCGGCCGATGCCGCCAGTCTTCGCGGGCTGCTCATGGCGGCGCGCGCCGAAGCCGACCGGCGCGGCCGCGCGTTCCTGCTCACGGTCTGCAATCCCCTGAACGCACTACAGCGGCCGCTCCTCCGGGGATTCTGGGAGGCGGGCTTCGTCCGCAGCTTCCGCGCGGGCGGAACGTCGGTCATTCGCCCCGGGGCCTACCAGGACATGAGTATTCTTTCAAATCCGGCTCCCTGGTACATGACCAACCTCTGGTCGATGCTGTACGAGTCGGACAAGCGGTCGCCCGGATTTCGCGAGCCGGGTTAGACGCTGCGGGTCATTCACCTTCCGGCGGGCCTCGCGAAACGCGGGGCATTACGTAGACTACTCACTCCAAGAGTGAAGTCCTGCCTGAAGCAGGCGCACGCGCATCTCGCGCTGCGCCGCTGGGTATTCATCGAGTTGCCGACGTCATGTGTGGAATAGCAGGAATCATCGGTGGGTATGACACCGCCGCCGTGGAAAGAATGTTGTCCGCGGAGGGGCATCGCGGTCCGGACGGAAGCGGCGTCTGGGCCGACGAGGCGCGCGCCGTCACGTTCGGGCACGCGCGGCTGTCGATCATCGATACATCGGATCGCGGCCGGCAGCCGATGTCGTACGGCAACGGACGATTCCGCATCACCTACAACGGCGAGATCTACAATTACCGTGAGCTGCGCGCGGAGCTCGAGCGCCTTGGCTTTCCGTTCGCAACCGACTCGGACACCGAGGTAATCCTCGCGGCATACGCCGCGTGGGGGCCGGAGAGCGTGGCCAGGCTGCGTGGGATGTTCGCCTTCGCCCTGCTCGACCGCGACCCGGCACCCGGCCAGCCCCCGGTGATGCTCGCGCGCGATCGCCTTGGCATCAAACCGCTCTGGTACACCCGGATCGGATCGCGCCTCTACTTCGCATCCGAGATTCGCGCGCTCGCGGCCATTCCGGGGATCCGCCTCACGACCGATCCCGATGCGCTGAACGACTACCTCACTGTCGGCGCGGTGTACCAGCCGAAGTCGATCTATCGCGGGATCTCGGCAGTCCCGGCTGGGCACTACTGGGTCCAGACGGCCGGCACGGCTCGGACGGTTCGCTACTGGGATCTGCACGACGCGACGGCATCGCTGCGGCAGCAGCTGCGCACGATCCGCTACGACGACGCCGTGTCCGAGGTCCGCGCGCGGCTCCTCGCGGCGGCGCGCTATGCGGCCGTGTCGGACGTCGAGGTTGGCGCGTTCCTCAGCGGCGGGATCGATTCGACGGTCGTGACGGGACTGATGGCCGCCGAGGCGTCGGGACCGGTGAAGACCTTCTCGGTCGGCTTCGACGAGCGATTCGCCGGGATGGACGAGCGTGGCTATGCACGGATCGCCGCGGACCACCTGTCCTGCGACCACCAGGAGGTCGTCGTCCGCGATGACGCCGCCTCGGAGCTGTTCCCCGCGTTCGTGGCCGGCATCGACCAGCCGAGCCATGACGGGATGAATACCTGGATCGTATCGCGGAGCGCCGCCCAGGAAGTGAAGGTGGCGCTCAGCGGTGTCGGCGGCGATGAGCTGTTCGCCGGCTATCCGCATTTCTTCTCGATGCGACACGATCATGGAGGCAGGCTGGAAGGACGCGGATCCGCGCGCCGCGCCGTGCAACGCCTCCACGCCCTGCGGCCGAACCGCTTCACGGCCCGACTCGCCTCCCGGCTCGCGACGCCGGCGCAGCGGCTCGCCGCGCTCCGGCCGGTGTTCGACGACTACTCGGCGCGGCGCGCCGTGTCGAGCCCGTTCCGCCGGGAGCTCGGCGCCCACGTCGACGCGATGCATCGCGATCTGATTCGGCCGGATGCCGA
>CBHWBX010000119.1:0-10139 GCA_966111935.1 uncultured Gemmatimonadaceae bacterium | reverse complement strand
CGACATGACGGATGCGGTGGCGGCGTTGAGCCCGAGGCAGGAGCAGCAGGACGCTGGGTGAGAGACGAGATTCGAGAAACGGGGAACGAGAAACGGCACACCAGGCATGATCCGGTGTGCCGTTGTTGCTCCCGTTCCTCGTTCCTCGTTCCTCGTTCCTCGTTCCTCGTTCCTCGTTCCCCGTTATCCGTTCCCGGCCAGCCCGCTCCGCAGTTTCTTCAGCGTCTCCTCCAGCGCCAGCCGCTGCGCGGTCTGCTTCGTCTCGGCGAGCAGGCCTTCGTACGTGTCGATCGCGAGCTTGAGGGCGACGGGATCGTCTTCGTCGGTCGCGAGGCTCACGGCGTTGTCGGCGAGGGCGGCGCGGGCCAGTTGGTCGGCGGGGAAGCGCTGGGTGACTTCGAGCCAGCGGTCGACGCGTTTACGGACACTCGATTCGGCGAGCGCCCAGAGGTGCCATGCGCCGCGGTTGGTGGGATCGACGTTCTTGGCGCGCGAGGCGAGGTCGTTCACGGCGGCGGGGCCGCGGCCGGTGAGCCAGTAGGCGTTGGCGAGGACGACCATCGCCTGAGCATCGTCGGGGGAGACGGTGACGATCTGCTCGAAGAGCGGAATCACGACTTCGGGCATATCGCGGAAGGGCTGCGACGCGGTCTTGAGGAGATCGGGCGCGGTGCGCCTGGCGAGCGCGCGCAGCTGATCGAACAGCAGTCCGAGATCGCCGGACCGATGATAAGACTCGACGTAGCCCGCGAGCTCGGTCGAGGGATCGTAGAAGGGGGATGCGGACGGAGACATGAGGCAAAAGGTAGTCGAGCCGAGGGGCGCGTGATGCGCGCCACCGCGGCCCGGGCATGAAGTTCGCAGCCTTGGAGAGGGCCGGCAGGGCACCTTGCCGGCGATCTGGGGTAGAGGGAG
Source organism: uncultured Gemmatimonadaceae bacterium (assembly GCA_966111935.1). Taxonomy (GTDB): domain Bacteria; phylum Gemmatimonadota; class Gemmatimonadetes; order Gemmatimonadales; family Gemmatimonadaceae; genus JAQBQB01. Next base: position 9,224 of record CBHWBX010000119.1, on the reverse strand, counting down.
GCCTGGCGATCTCAGGGTTGCGCCAAAGTGGTTTCATGGCGATACTCTTGGCGTTCGCCGGCACGACCGCGACCGTCGTGAGCCGCGCCGCAGCGCCCCGCCGCTGGATCGCGTGTGGTTTCCGCGCCCTGGTGGCACCGACAGCACAGTAACAGCGTCGCGTCGTTTTTATCCCGTCACACATCGGTATTCCATCGCGCGCTGCGTTCGGCGAGCGATCCCATCGAGCGCATGTCCGTCGGCCTGGTCCGGGACATCGAGACTCGAGACAGCATGAGGCAGGGCCCGCGAAGCTCGCGGGCGAGCGACACCAGAATCACCTTTTCACCACACAATTGCATGAGCGAAAGTCGACGCCCACCTCGCCGAGGCCGTGGCCGACGTCCGTCCGATCGCGGCGCAACCGCGGTGGACGGGGGCGATAACCCCTATCGCGACGACACTGACAGCGGCGTGGCCGACAGCGAGACGGTGTCGCGGGCCGAGCGCGAGGAACGCGCCCCCGCCCCTGCCCCTGCGCCCGCCGAGGAGCGGACGGAGAGCGTGGAGCGGAGCGAACGCCCCGAGCGTCCGCCGCGTGCGCCGCGACAGCCGCGTGGTGAGCGCGCCCGCAGTCGCGACCGCGATCGCACCGAAGCGCAGGAGGCGCCGCGCGCGTCGGTCGACGAAGTGTCGATCTCGCGCGGCGAGGACTTCGTCCCGAACACGCCGACGAGCGACAACGGCGCGTCGCAGACCGGGCAGAGCTACGATCGCCCACAGCAGCAACAGCAGCAGCAACAGCAGTATCGCGAGCGCAACGAACAGCGTAACGAGCAGCGCGGTGAGCGCAGCGAGCGGGGCGACCGCGGCGATCGAAACGACCGCGGGGATCGCGGGGATCGTGGCGACCGCCATGACCGTCACGACCGCAACGATCGCGACGGCGGATTCCAGGATCGCCGCAACGGACGTCGGCATCGCCGCGGCCGTGGACGCGGCCCGCGTCGTGAAGGCGGTGGTGGCGGCGGTGGTGGTGGGGGAGGCGGCGGTGAGCAGCGTGAACGCCAGCCGCAGCAGCCGATCCAGATCACGGCCACCGGCGAGACGCGCGGATGGTTCGATCCGGCGCGCGACGCCGGCTTCATTCGCCGCGCCGCGAGCAGCTATCTCGCCGAGCCCGGCGACGCGTACGTGCCGCCGCACATCGTGCGGCAATTCCAGATTCGTCGCGCCGATCTCGTCGAAGCGACGATCGGCATGGATCCGCGCGGCCGTCCGACGGTCGTCGAGATCCGCACGATCAACGACGTCGATCCGGCCAGTGCATCCCGCCGTCCCGATTTCAACTCGCTGCCGGCGTCGTATCCGGAGCGGAAGCTGTTCCTCGAGACGGGACGCCCGGCGAAGGGTGGACCGGAGCTCACGCGGCGCGCGGTCGATCTCATCGCGCCGATCGGCTACGGCCAGCGTGCGCTGATCGTCGCGCCGGCGCGCGCGGGCAAGACGACGCTGCTCCATGCGATCACCGAAGGCGTCGCGATCAATCACCCGAACGCCGTGCTGCTCATCCTCCTCGTCGACGAGCGTCCCGAGGAAGTGAGCGAGGCGATCTCGTGGGGCGTCGGTGAGGTGATCTCGTCGAGCTTCGATCAGCCCGCGGCCCGCCACGTCGAAGTCACCGAGATGGTGCTGAATCGCGCGCATCGCCTGGTCGAGAGCGGCAAGGACGTCGTGATCGTGCTCGACTCGCTCACGCGTATGGCCCGTGCGCACAACACCGCGGAGCGCGGCACCGGACGCACGCTGTCCGGCGGCCTCGATGCGACGGCGATGGCGAAGCCGAAGGCGTTCTTCGGGTCGGCGCGATCGATTCCGCAGACGTCGGGCGGCGGCTCGCTGACGATCATCGCGACGGCGCTCGTCGAGACGGGATCGCGGATGGACGACGTGATCTTCGAGGAGTTCAAGGGCACCGGGAACTGTGAGATCAAGCTGGATCGCGGTCTCGCCGAGAAGCGCATCTATCCGGCGATCGACATCGGGACGAGCGGCACGCGTCGCGAAGAGAAGCTGTTCCGGCCCGACCAGATCGACAGCGTCTACACGCTGCGTCGCGGCCTGAGCCAGATGCCGCCGCAGTCGGCGATGGAGTGGCTGATCAAGCGCATCGCCGCAACGCCGAGCAACGACGCACTGCTCGCCGGTCTGTAAGTCGCGAAAAGACGGGGTTTAACGCAGCGAGCCCGGCCATTGGCCGGGCTCGTTCGTTTAGCGGTCTAGGCTTTGCTCTTACAGGCCCCTGTCATGCGCCACCGGATTGTTCCGTGGGCGACGGCGCTGTTGGCGGCGGGGGCGATGTTCGTCCCTGCACGCCTCGTTGCGCAGTCGTCCAACGACCAGCAACGAGAAGCGCCCGAAGTGCGAAGCCTCGCGATCACCGGCGTGAAGTCGGTCGACTGGCACGACCTGTCGCGAAGCATCAGCACGCGCGCGTCCAAGTGCAGAAGCCTGCTGCTCTATCCCTTCTGCCTCTTCAGTCATTCGCCGACCGTTGTCGATCGATACTATCTCGACGAGACGGAGCTGCGCCGCGACGTGCTGCGCATTCGGCTCTACTACTGGAAGCAGGGCTTCCGCGAGACGACGGTCGACACGACGGTCACGCCGACCGGCCCGCGGCAGGTGAAGGTGGAGTTCAAGGTCACCGAGGGCGCGCCGACGCTCATCAGCCGCCTGACGATCGCCTACGACTCGACGCTGATCAGCGACAAGACGCGCAATCGCCTGACGCTGATGCGGGCCAACGACCCGCTGAACCTCGTGAAGCTCGACTCGATGCGGGTGCTGTTCCAGAACCAGCTCTGGGATCAGGGGTACGGCGACGCGGTCGTCGACACGGTGGTGCGCGTCGACTCGATCGGGCGCCGCGCCGACGTGTTGCTGCGGCTGATCCCGAACCACCGCACGACGATCGGGCAGGTCACGGTGTCGGGAGCGAAGCGCGTCGACGTGAAGACGATCCTCAACTCGCTGACGTTCAACACGGGCGATCTCTATCGTCAGTCGGACATCCTCGAGAGCCAGCGCAATCTCTACGAGTCGAACCTGTTCCGGCTCGCGGTGATCGACGTGCCGCCGCAGTACGACAGCGTGAAGAACGTGAACATCGACGTGACCGAGGCGCCGTTGCACGAAGCACGCGTCGGCCCCGGTCTGAGCACGCTCGAGTTTCTGCAGTTCCAGGGGCACTACTCGGCCTACAACCTCTTCGGCGGCGCGCGGCGGCTCGACATCGACGCGACGGTCGGCAACCTGCTCTCGCGCCAGCTGGCCGGGCGCGGCTTGTTCCGGGACGTCGAGCACGACGTCGGGCGCGGCGATACGTCCGCGTTCTTCAAGCCGACGTACAACGCGAGCATCAACTTCCAGCAGCCGGCGTTTCTGCAGCGGCCGGCCGATCAGGCGGGGTTCGGTGTGTTCACGCACCGCACGCTCAACCCCGGCGTGTACATCGACGAAGGCTTCGGCGGCCAGGCGGTCTTCACCCATCAGTTCGCTCCGCGCACCCCGGCGAGCATCACCTACCGATTCGAGCAGAACTCCGTCGAGGCGAGCGACGTCTATTTCTGCACGAACTTCGGCGTCTGCGACATCGCGACGATCAACACGCTGCGCGCACACCATGCGCTGTCGCCGCTCACGCTGACCGGGTTCATCGACCGGTCGGACCAGCCGTTCTCGCCGACGAAGGGCTACGTCACGCGTCTCGACCTGGAGTACGCGTCGAAGGCGACGCTGTCGGACTACGCGTACAGCCGCGCATTCTTCGATGGCGCGATCTACGGACACAAGAGCCTCACGGAGAACGTCTACGCGCTGCACGTGCGCATGGGCGTGGTGAGAGCACTGGGTGGCGGACTGGAAGGCAACGTGCTCCATCCGCGGAAGCGCTTCTACGCCGGCGGCGCCAACTCGGTGCGCGGCTATCCGGAGAGCCAACTCGGGCCGCGCATCCTCACGATCGATGCGTCGACGCTGTTCGACACGTCGCGGACGCTGCGCAGCGCCGGCGGCGGGACCTGCGCGCCGACGCTCGAAGGTGTGCGCTTCTGCGATCCGAACAGCGGCAATCTCAAGAATACGGACTTCTTCTCGCAGCCGCTCGGCGGCACGACGCTGCTCGAGGGAAGCGTCGAATACCGGCGGCCGCTGCCGCTCGGTGAGACGCTGCGCCACTTCGTCGGCGCGGTCTTCGTCGACGCGGGGTGCGTCGGCGCGAGCGACATCAAGGAGTTCACGTCGATCGGCGGCATCGTGAAGGGCGCATGCGCGGTGACGCCGGGCTTCGGCGTGCGATACCAGTCGCCGGTCGGCCCGATCCGCATCGACTTCGGCATCAATCCGAATCGCCAGGAGAATCTGACGGTCGTGACGTCGCTGCCGGATCGGAACGGGGCGCAGGTGATCGTGCCGCTGGCAACGCCGCGGACGTGGACGCCGAACAAGACGCTGCTCGGCCGCCTGGTGCTGCACTTCTCGATCGGCGAGGCCTACTGATGGCGTTCCGCGACGAGCACCGTGCGTTCGGCGAGGGACGCGAGCCGGAGCTCTGGCCGCCACCGGAGGAGCCGCGTCGCGTCCAATCGGACAAGCTACGGTGGGGTCGCGGGTTCCTCGCCCTCGTGATCTCGGTGCTCGTCCTGGTCGTGATAGCGCTGACTGCGGTCTACGTGCTCACGGGCACGGACTGGGGCCGCGAGCGCGTGCGCCGGTTCGCCGAGAACTCACTGAATCAGATGGCGCACGGGCACGTGACGATCGGCCGGCTGTCGGGCAATCTGCTGACCGGCATGACGGTGCACGACTTCGCGATCACGGACAGCGCCGGCAAGCCGTTCGTGGCGGTGGAGTCGTTCCGCGCGCGCTATCACATCATGTCGCTGCTGCGGAAGCACATCTGGATCGAGGACGCGGTGGTCGTCCGTCCGCTGATCGTGCTCGACCGTCCGCCTGACGGGCATTGGAACTGGAAGCGGATCTTCCCACGCGACACGACGCCGAAGCCGCCGTCACAGCAGACGTCGTGGGGCGACTGGCTGCGGTTCACGAACGCGAGCGTGATCAACGGACAGCTGATCGTGCGCACGCCCTGGCATCCCAGTGAAGGGCTGAAGACGCAAGCGGCGCGCGACAGCGCGATTCGCTCGGCGCTGGGCGGCGGGTCACGACTGATGATCTCGCGAGTCCCGGGCGGCTTCCAGAAGACCGTGCAGCTCGACTCGGTGAACGCGGCGATCCCGCTGCTGCGCCTGTCGGAGCCGGGCCTCAAGGATCGTCTGCTCGAAGTGTCTTCGCTGCGGATGCGTGCGTTCCCGTTCCGTCCACCAGCGGCGGACGTGCGCGATCTCAAGGGCGTGTTCCCGTTCAACAACGACTCGATCTGGTGGAAGGGCGCGTACGCGGCGCTGCCAAGGTCGAAAGCGACGGGCGACGGCGTATACGAGTTCGATTCGGGCGACATGCGGATGACGATCCACAGCAATCCGGCGGAGTTCGCCGATGTGCGCTGGATCTATCCGCGTCTCCCCGAGGGACACGGCAAATTCGACCTGAAGCTGACGTGGAAGGGCGCGCTCCAGGATTACACGTTCTCGAATGCGAACGTGATCACCGGCGGCGCGCACGTCGACGGTGGGCTTGGCCTGACGCTCGGCGACACGCTGACGATCCACGACACCAACCTGCGCTTCGCCGGCGTCGACACGCGTCTGCTCGAGCAGCTGATCCCGGGACTCAAGTCGCCGCGCCGCGGCGTGCTCTCGGGACGGACCACGGCCAGCGGCGGCAAGCATGCGCTGCATCTCAACAGCGACGTCACGTTCGACGACCGGATCGCCGGACGGAGCCGAGTGACGGCGGTGGGAATGGTCGGCGCGATCGATCGCGGCGGCATTCGTGCGACGAACCTCAAAGTCGGCATGATGCCGCTCCAGGTCGAGCTCGCGCGGAACTGGATGAAGTCGATGCCGATCAGTGGCGTGCTCACGGGCAGCGCGACGTTGAACGGCTCGACGAACACGCAGCTCGCGATGACGCTCGACGTGCGCCACAACGATCGCGGCGCGCAGTCGGCACTGACCGGCAAGGCAACCGTGCGACTCGCCGGCGGACAATTCTTCGATGTCGACGTGCTCGCGCATCCGATCTCGCTCGCCGAAGTCGGCCGGTTCATGCCGGCGGCGGGACTGCACAACTGGGCGTCCGGCCCGGTGCGTCTCACCGGATCGCTCGGCGATCTGCGCGTGAATGCGAACCTGCGATTGCCCGACGGTGGACGGCTCGAGACCCGCGGGACGGTCGATCTGGCGAGCGCCGAGAAGGGATACGATCTGACCGCGCGGCTGTACACGCTGAATCTGCGGACGATCACGACGAAGGGTCCGGTCACGTCGTTGTCGGCGGTAGCGATGGCACGCGGGCGCGGGACCGATCCAGCGACCATGCGGGCAACGCTCGCTGCGGATCTCTCGACGTCGAAGTGGGACAGCATCGCCGTGGACTCGGTGTCGCTGCGCGCAACCGTCGCGGGGGGGCTCGCGCAGATTCCGAAGCTCTATGCGCGGGGGGCGCACGCCGTCGCGAACGTCTCCGGGTCGTTCGGGCTCACGCGTCCGCACAACGGCGAGCTGACGTATGCGGTCGACGTCGACTCGCTCGGCGCATTCAACCGCTGGCTGCCGAAGACGCCGGGATCGAGCACGCCCGTGGCCCCGAGGCCCGGGGTGCTCGCGCGCGCGGTGCAGAAGGCGCGTGCGGACTCGGCGCGGATCGACAAGCAGACGGAGATTCAGCGTCTGATCAGCGGCGCGCCGCCGCCGAAGCTCGTCGTGAATCAACCGAAGGCGGTGCCCGCGGACACGATCTCGGGGACGCTGCATGCGGCGGGAAAGCTGAGCGGCAACATCTACGACTTCTCGCTGCGCGGGAGAGCCGCGGGCCGGAACGTCGTCGCGCGCGGCAATTTCGTGAAAGCGTTCCAGAGCGAATACGCCTGGACGAACGCGCGGACGCCGCAGTCGAAGCTCGCCGTCGGAATCAACGCGGACAGCGTGAGCGCGATGGGCTTCGCGTTCGACAGCGTCACGGCGCGGGTGACGTACGCGAAGCCGGGCGGGCACGTGTCGCTCGCGGTGACGCAGAGCAATCGTCGCGAATACGCGGCGAACGGCGACTACGAGCTCTATCCCGACCGAAAGGTGCTGCGCCTGGCGAACATGACCTTCCAGTTCGACACCGCGTACTGGTCGATGCCGCATCCGAGCACCGTGCAGTGGGGCGGTCCGGGGCTGCGGGTGACGGATCTCGAGCTGCGCAATCGCGGGAACGGCCGCATCTACGCGGACGGATTGCTGCCGACGTCGGGGGTCGCCGATTTACGGCTCGACATCGACAACTTCCCGGTGTCGAACATCGTCGACATCGTGCAGACCGATCTCGACGTGAGCGGCATCCTGACGCTGCACGGAACGATGTCGGGGACGATGCGCAGTCCGGCGTTCCGCGGCGCGTACGGGCTCGTGCAGGGCAAGTACAACGGCACCGCCGTCCCCGATCTACGCGGCACGTTCGGATACGCGAACGAGCTGCTCGTGAGCCACGCCGAAGCGCTCGGCCGCACGGGCACGCCGATCACGATGATCGACGCGCGGCTGCCGATCAACCTGGCGCTGACCGGCGTCACCGGCCCGCGTCTGCTGCCGCAGGAGATGGCGGTGGACGTGACCGCCGACAGCCTGCCGATCGAGCTGATTCCGCAGTTCACCGACATCGTGTCGAACGTGCATGGACGGGCGGCGGGCAAGTTCGCGATGCGCGGAACGCTCAAGCGTCCGCAGCTCGTCGGCGCGGTGCTCGTCGACCACGCGACGATGACGCTGAACTCGACCGGCGCGACTTTCGAGAATCTGAATGCGTCGGTGCGGATGGCGAACGACACCGTGTACGTCGATTCCGTGTCGGCGTGGGCGAAGGGCCCGGTGAGGCTGCGCGGCACCGTGGCGGTGGGGAACTGGCGCGACCCGAACATGAATCTCTTCCTCGTGTCGGAGGGAGCGCAGCTCTTCAACAACGACAAGCTGGCGAAGATCCGTCTGGACGCCGGCCTGTCGCTGAGTGGACCGTTCGACAACGCGTATCTGAGCGGTGCGCTGACGGTGACGCAGGGCGTGATCTACGCGCCGGAGCCGACGGGCCAGCACGTGATCGGCGCGGGAGATCCGGCGCTGTTCAACGTGCTCGATACGGCCGTGACGGCCGATCGCGATCTATTCCCGCCGGCGTCGCCCTTCCTCGCGAACCTGCGCGCCGACGTCGCGGTCGACATCCATCGCAACGTCTGGGTGCGCAACCGTGAGGCGAACGTCGAGATCTACACGGACGATCCGCTGACGATTCACGAGGAAGCGCAGGCGCTGGCGATCACGGGCATCGTGACGACGGATCGCGGCGAGTACAACTTCCTCGGCAAGCGATTCCAGATCGCGCGCGGCTCGGCGATGTTCATCGGCAGCTCGGAGCTCAACCCGACGCTGCAGATCACCGGCGAGTATCAGGTGCAGGTGGCGACGCGCGGCGCGCTCAACATCCGCGTGCAGATCGGCGGAACGCTGAAGAAGCCGCGGCTGTCCCTCGAGAGCGATGCACAGCCGCCGAGGACGCAGTCGGAGCTTCTGAGCCTGCTCGCGTTCGGCCAGAACACGACGTCGCTCCTGGCGAACAGCTCGTCGAGCATCGCCGGATCCGCCGCGACGATGGATCTATTCGGGGTGGGCGCGCAGGCGGCGGTGCGCCGTCTCGCCGCGACCGCGCTGGGCGTGGCGGTGGATCAGATCCAGATCCAGGCGGGCCGCGCGTTCGGCACCGACGTCTTCGACATCACGCCGGCGAACGTCCCCGAAGTGAACACGAGCGGCGTCGGCAACTTCATCAAGAACACGAAGTTCGAGGCGGGCAAGTACATCAACCCGCGGACATACGTGAGCGTGCAGCAGTCGGCCTACCAGTTCGGCTTCGGCATCGATCATCGCACGGCGGACGGCTGGCGCTTCAGCGCGGCGTTCGAACCGCGGGTGCTGTTGCTGGAGCCGACGCTGACGGCGGTGCCGACGCGGACACAGAGGACGATTGGGTCGTTCGTGATTCGGGAGTGGCGGTTTTGATGGATTCCTAGCGGCCGCGCGTGG
>CBHWBX010000118.1:0-10170 GCA_966111935.1 uncultured Gemmatimonadaceae bacterium | reverse complement strand
GCAGGGCAACGTCCTGCCGATCAACGGCCTCGACATCCACGCGATCGGCAACGGAGTGGGGGCGTCGTTCACGGTGAAGCCCGCGCGGGCGCCGTATCTCTCGTTCGCGTTCGGGATTCCGGTGGCGCGAATTCGCGTCAACAGCGACGAGCCGGCGGCGTCGCTGAACGGCTACGGCTTCGGCGACGTGTTCGTGCAGCCGATCAAGGCCGGTTGGCGCGAGCGGCATTTCGACGTCGTCGCGGCGTACATGGTGTACGCGCCGACGGGTCGGTTCGAGCCGGGGAGCGGCCGCGGACCGGGATCGGGCTATTGGACGAATCAGTTCTCGGCGGGCGGCGCGGTGTACGCCGATTCGGCGCGCACGTACCGGGCGTCGGCGCTGATGAGTCTGGAAGTGAACTCCCGCAAGCGCGGCATCGACATCCGGCGCGGCGACATGCTACAGGTGCAGGGGGGTGCCGGTGCGACCGTCATGAAAGTCGTCACGCTCGGCGTCGCGGGGTTCGCGCTGTGGCAGGTCACCCCCGATCGCGGGACGGAGATTCCGCCGAGGCTGCTCGGCCAGCGCTCGCGCACGTTCGGCCTCGGGCCGGAGATCGATCTCATGATTCCGCGGTGGAAGACGCGCGCCGAGCTTCGGGTCGAGCGTGAGCTCGCGGTGACGTCGCGTCCAAGGGGGCGTGTGATCGCGTTCGGGCTTTCGTGGCTGGCGTGGATGCCGGAGCGGCGGCGGCGTTCGTGAGATTTGCAACAAACAATTGAAGTCAGCGCTTTGTACGCTTGGTCGGGAATGGATGGGTTCGTTACATTGCCCGCTCCCTCCTCCGACGTCGCCAGAAAATTATGCGGTTTCTCCACTGCTCCGACGTTCACGTCACGCAGCGCTATCGCCACGCGCCCTGGTTTCGCATGGGGTGGCAGCGGTGGATCGCGATGTGGGAGATCACTGCTCGCGGGCGCGGCAAGGCGTACGCCAACGCACGACAGACGCTGGCGCGCATCGTCGATGAGGTCGAGCGGCACGGCGCGGATCATCTGCTCGTGAGCGGGGACTTCACCGGCTACGCGATGGAGGACGAGTTCGCGGCCGCGCGCGCGGCGCTGGGCGAGATCGGACGGACGCGCGCACGCTGCTCGGTGATCCCCGGGAATCACGACTACTTCACGCCGCAGTCGGTCGAAAGCAATCGCTTCGGCCACCACTTCGGCGATCTGCTCGACAGCGACCTGCCCGAGTACCGCGCCGTCGGTCCGTATCCGTTCGTCCATCTCAAGGGCGACGACATCGCGGTCGTCGGACTGCACTCGGCACAGGCGGCGTTGTTTCCGGGTCTCGCATTCGGTGACCTCGGAGCGCGGCAACGCGACGCGCTCGCCGCGCTCGTCGACGATCCGCGCATGCGGCATCGCGCGATACTCGTGATGATCCACCACGCGCCGCGCCGCGCCGATGGAACGCCCGACGTGCGCCATCATGGGCTGCGCGACGCCGACGAACTGACGGCGATCCTGCGCGGCGACCGCTTCGCGCTGTTGCACGGTCATTTACACGACCGCTTTCATCTGCCGGCAACGTCCACGCGCCCGCAGACATTCTGCGCCGGCTCCTCGACGCTCGCCGGGAACGAAGGCTACTGGATCATCGACGTCGTCGATGGCCGGATATCGGGAACGTCTCACACTCCGCTTGCATGAGCGCGACGGCATCGACGGCGCGGCCGGTCGCGGTAGTCCTCGCCGCGGGACTCGGCAGCAGACTGCGCAACGTTCACGCGGCGCCGAAGGGATTCGTCGAGATCGACGGCGTGCCGATCATCGAGCGCTCGGTCGCGGCGCTGCGCGGGGCGGGAATCGAGGAGCTGGTGTTCGTCGTCGGCTGGCGGGCGTCGCACTATGTCGAATGGCTGGCGACGGCCGGCGACGGCGTGCGTCATGTGATGAACGAAGAGTACGCGACGACCGGCAGCCTGCGATCGCTGCTTCTCGGCGCGGCGGAGGTTGTGAATCGGGACATCGTGGTCGTCGAGTCGGATCTGCTTTACGACCCGGGCGCGGCGAGCCTACTCCTCTCCGCGCCGTCCACAGACACGTTGCTCACGAGCGGGTTCACCCAGAGCGGCGACGAGGTCTGGGTCTACGGCGACGACGAGCGTCTCGCGCACCTGAGCAAGACACCGTGGCAGGATCGCGCGCCGCGCGGGGAGCTCGTCGGATTGACGCGGCTGTCCGCGCGCACGATCGCCGAAATGCACGACGCCGCGGCGTCGCTGCCCGCGACGGCGCACTATGAAGACGGATTGAACGCGGTCGCCGCCGAGCGGCCGATCACGCTGCTCCATGCGCCCGATCTCGTCTGGTGCGAGATCGACGACGAACATCATCTCGACCGCGCGCGCCGATTGATCTGGCCGCGCATCAGGAGCTCATGACGGAACGCCGCATCCTCCTCAATCCTGGCCCTGCGACGACCACCGATTCGGTGAAGCAGGCGATGATCGTTCCCGACATCTGTCCGCGCGAACAGGAGTTCAGTGAGGTCGTCGCCGCCGTGCGTCGCAACCTCCTGCGCGTCGCCGGCGCCGATGCGGAGACGGATACCGCGGTTCTGCTGTCGGGACCGGGAACGGCCGCGATGGAGGCGAGCCTCGGATCGCTCGTGCCGCCCGACGGGCGCGTCCTGATCATCGACAACGGTGCGTATGGTGAGCGCGCGGCGCAGATCGCGAAGGCGCTGGGCGTGCCGTCCTCGGTGTGGCGTCTCGAGTGGACGGAACAGCCGACGCTGTCCGAGCTCGAGCGGCAGCTCGATGCGCAGCCGTTCACGCATGCGTTCTGGGTGCATCACGAGACGACGACGGGGATGCTCAACCCGTTCGCGTCGTTCGGCGCCGCCTGTCGCGCGCGTCGCGTCACGTCGATCGTCGACATGATGTCGTCGTTCGCCGGGCGGGCGATGACGCTGCGCGACGAGCCGATCGACTTCGTGCTGAGCAGCGCCAACAAGTGCCTGCAGGGGATGGCGGGCATCTCGTTCGTGATCGGTCCGCGCGCGGGGATCGAGGCAAGCGCGGGATGGGCGCGCGGCTACTCGCTGAGTCTCGCGCGCGCCGAGCGTGGCCTGGCCGGCGGACAGTTTCCATTCACGCCGCCCGTGCAGGTGGTGTATGCGCTCGCGCGTGCGCTCGAGGAGACGCTCGAGGAAACGGTTGCCACGCGCGCCGCGCGTTACACGCGCTGTCATAACCGCATGGTCGCGGGAATGATGGACATGGGCTTCGAGCCGTTGCTGCCGCCGGCGATCTGGTCGCGCCTGCTCACGGCGTTCCGCTCGCCGGCCTGGCGACGGTTCAGCTTCGACGCGCTGCACGATCACCTGTATGCGCGCGGCATCACCCTGTATCCGGGAAAGCTGCCGGGGACGGACACCTTCCGTGTCGCGACGATCGGCGCGCTCGACACGCCGGACATCGACGCATTCCTTTCACACGTGCACGAGTATCTCCATGCCTGAGTCATCGGAAGCACGCCGGACGACGAAGCTGCGCGCCTTGCTCGATCCGGCGAAGCTCGACTTCGCGATGGAGGCCCACAGCGGGTTGTCGGCGCGCATCGCCGCCGAGGCCGGGTTCGAGGCGCTGTGGGCGAGCGGACTCTCGATCTCGGCGTCGCTCGGGGTGCGGGACAACAACGAGGCGAGCTGGACGCAGGTGCTCGACGTCGTGGAATACATGGCCGACGCGAGCCGGCTCCCGATCCTCGTCGACGGCGACACGGGGTACGGGAACTTCAACAACTTCCGTCGCTTCACGCAGAAGCTCGAGCAGCGCGGCGGCGCGGGTGTCTGCATCGAGGACAAGATCTTTCCGAAGACGAACAGCTTTCTGCGCGGAGAGATGCAGCCGCTCGCTGCCGTCGATGAGTTTTGCGGAAAGATCAAGGCGGGGAAGGATGCGCTGCTCGACGACGACTTCGTGATCGTCGCGCGCACGGAAGCGCTGATCGCCGGCTGCGGTCTCGCCGAGGCCGAGCGTCGGGCCGAGGCGTATCGGCGCGCCGGAGCGGACGCGATCGTCATTCACAGCAAGGAATCGAAGCCGGACGAGATCCTCGCGTTCCTCGACATCTGGGCGAATCGTCACCCGATCATCCTCATTCCCACGAAGTACTACACCACGCCGACGAGCGTCTTCGAGGAGCGGAAGGTTTCGCTGGTGATCTGGGCCAACCACCTCATGCGCGCGTCGCTGTCGGCGATGCAAACGACGGCGACGCGGATCCGTCGCGATCGCAGCATCATCGATGTCGAGGAAGCGGTGGCTCCGCTCAGCGAGGTGTTCCGTCTGCAGGGCGACGAGGAGCTGCGGCTCGCCGAAGAGCGGTTTCTCGCGGCGGCGCCGCGGCGCAGCGCGGTCGTTCTCGCCGCGACGCGCGGCGGACCGGCGCTCCACGCGCTCACGACCGACGTGCCGAAGACCTTGCTGCGCGTCGGGGGCGTCTCGCTGCTCGATCGGTTGTGCGACAATCTCGCGGCGCTGAACGTGCGCGAGATCTCGGTCGTCGCGGGCTATCGCAAGGACGCGATCGCCCGGCCGGGGATCCGGCGCCTCGACAACGACGCGTGGGAGACGACGGGAGAGATCTCGTCGCTGGCGAGGGCTGCGGATGCGATCGAGGGACCGTGTCTGATCGCGTTCGGCGACATCCTCTGTCGTCGACACATCCTCCAGTCACTGCTCGACGCCGATGGCGACTTCGTGATCGCGGCCGACCGGCACATTCGCGCCGACGGAGCGAGACGCGACCTCGTGAAGCTCGACGCGCCGAAGCCGCACGACTTTCTCGACGGCGAGCTCACGCTGCGGGATGCGGCGTACTCCGACGATGCCGTCGGCTTCGATGCCGAGTGGATCGGCTTGCTCAAGTGCTCGGCGGCCGCGGCAACCGCGGTGCGTGACTGGCTCGCGGACGCAGCGAAGCGTCCGGACTTCGACTCGCTTGCCGTGATCGACATGATCACCGATCTGCACCGTGCCGGCGCAACCATCAAGGTTCACCTCGTGTCCGGCGACTGGACGACGATCGAAAATGCCGTCGATCTCGCCGTGGCGAGCAACATCTGACTCAATGATCGACGCATCCGACTTTCTCGACCTTTGCGACGCGCGCGGGATCCGTTTCATCACGGGAACGCCCTGCTCGTATCTCAAGCCGCTCATCAACGCGGCGATCGACGACGATCGCTTTCTCTTTCGCGACGCGGTGAACGAAGGAGATGCCGTGGCGATGGCGGCGGGCGCGACGCTCGCCGACACGCGATCGCTCGTGATGTTCCAGAACTCCGGGCTCGGCAATGCTGTGAACGCGCTCACGTCGCTCTGCTATCCGTTCGAAGTGCCGGTGCTGATGGTCGTGACGCATCGCGGTGAGCCGGGGGGTGAGCACGACGAGCCGCAGCACGAGCAGATGGGGCGCATCACGACGTCGCTGCTCGATACGATGGAGATCCCGTGGGCGCGGTTTCCGGAGAACGTCGCTGACGCTGCTCCGGCGCTCGATGCCGCGCTCTCGTCGATGGAGCGCACCGGCCGATCGTTCGCGTTCGTCATGCGCAAGGATGCCGTTGCGGCGTGGAAGCTCCAGACCCTGCTGCCCGACGTCGTGCCGCCCGCGCGGACGGTGTACGTCGAGGAGCGGCTCACCCGGCGTCCCTCCGAGCGTCCGAGTCGCACCAACGCGCTGCGCGCCATCGCCGCCGCGCGAGATGCGTCCGAGGTGCTCGTCGCGACGACCGGCTACACCGGCCGCGAGCTGTACGCGCTCAGCGACGATCCGTGGAACATCTACATGGTCGGCTCGATGGGCTCGGCGAGCGCGTTCGCGCTCGGGCTGGCGCTTCAGGAGCCGACGCGACGCGTCACGGTGATCGACGGCGACGGCGCGGCGCTCATGCGGATGGGCAACTTCGCGACTCTCGGCGCCTATGCTCCCGGATCGTTCCTGCACGTGGTCCTCGACAACGAGGCACACGATTCGACGGGCGGTCAGGCGACGGTGAGCCGCGGCGTTGCATTCGCGGCCGTCGCGCGTGCGTGCGGGTATGCGTCAGTAGTGACGACGGACGACCTCGCGGTGCTCCAGCGTGTGCTGGCCGAGCCACGCACGAGCGGACCGATGCTCGTGCATGTGCGGATCAAGCCGGGCGCGCCGAAGGATCTGCCACGTCCCGCGGTCACGCCGGCGTTCGTCTTCAGGCGTCTCGCCGACTGGATGGCGAATCACGGCTGACGATCATTCGGCCGGCGTGCGGAGCGTGCGGATCGCGTGAGCGAACATCGGTCCGCCGCGCGCGAGCGTGTATGCCGGGACGAGAGCGGCGAGGATCGTCTGCGTTCGCGCGTCGAGTCCCGCGGCCAATGATGCCGTCGCGCCGGCGAGCACGATCAGCGTCAGCCCGATGTCCCAGAGGCGGAGCGGTGTGCGGACGAGGCGCGAGCAGGTGAGAATGCAGACCTCGTAGCCGCATACGGCGACGAACAGCAGCCCGGCCATCCCCACGGAAAGTGCGCCGTACGCGAACCAGAGCGTCGCGGCGGCGCATGCCAGCAGCAACGGCGCGAAGTCGGCGACGTGTCGCACGAGTCCGGTCATCGAAAGCAGCGCGAGGAACGATCCGCCGACGATGGCGATCGCGAGCCAGCTTGCCGGCGAGAGTCCGAACCATCCGGGCGTCGCGAGCGGATCGACGCCGATCGCCGCCGCGACGAGACAGATGATCCCCGCGGCGACGATCCCCTCGAGCGATCCGATCGCGCCGAGCACGACGCAGCCGATCCGATAGCCGTGGACGAACGTGGCGAAGGCCATGAACGCCACCGCCGCCGTGCTCGCGACGACGAGCCACGCCGGCATGCGCAGCACGAGTCCCGTGCCGAGCGTCACGAGAGGCAGCGTGATCGCGTCGAAGCCGTGATCGAGCAGCTCGCCGATGCGCGACGTGCGGTTGGTGTGCCGCGCGAACATACCGTCGATGCAGTCGGCGAGCGCATAGACGAGGAACGACAGGCCGAGCGTGGCCAGCAGGATCGGGCCAGGCTCGCGGACCGCCATCGCGATCGCGAACATCAGCCACACGATCGCATGCCCGAACACGGTGAGCTGGTTCGGCGTGATGCTCCGCGGCAGCGCGTGTACGAGCGGAACGAACACGGGGTCCCGCAGATACTTCGTGAGCAGCGAATGATCTTCCCAGCGATACTCGTAATGCGGCTCCGCGATCGCGGTCACCACGGCATTGGTGCTCACGTGGCGCGCGCGAGGATGGCCATGCCGACGTACTCGTCGCGGATCGGGAAGATGCCGGGCAGCTTGGCGAACGGGCGAATCCGGTCGAGGCCGATCGCGTCGATGCTCTGCGTGAAGAATCCCGAATGCATGCCCCAGTCTACGGCTTCGTCGAAGCCGGTGAACTTGACCGGCTTGCGAAACGACTCGGTCGCGACGATCTCGAATCCGGCGGCTCGCACTTCGCTCGCCAGCTGTTCCTCCGTCGGCGCGGGAGCGGCGGCATTCACGACGTCCGTGCCGAGCACTCCGCCGACGATCTTGCGAATGCGCCCGAACGCCGCATGCGTCGTGCTGACGATCGAGAATAATCCGCCCGGCTTGAGCGTCTTGTGCGCGACCGTAAACAGCCGATTACGATCGACGAACGACGTCAGGAAGTGCGCGAGGGTGAGATCGATCGTCCCCGACGCGACATGCGCCCCGGCGTTGCAGGCGTCGTCGACGTGCGCCTCGAGCGTCACCTTGGTACGCGCGACGTCGAGCATGCGGGCGGAGAGGTCGATGCCGATCATTCGCGCGCGCTGCGCGTGCGGCGCGAGCGCACGGAGCGTCTCGCCGGTGCCGACGCCGAGGTCGAGAATCACCGCGTCGCTGATCGCACCCGCATCGAGAATCTGCCCGACGCCGAGGTCGCGTACGCCGCGCAGGAGGCCAAGCGCGTCCTGGTCGTAACTATCGGCAACCTGCTCGTCATAGAGTCGGCCGTAGTGCATTGTCTTTCTTATATTGTTGGGGAGAAACCGGCGGGAATTACCATTGACAGCCTTTCCTGCGACCGTAGGATATCCAGGCTTGGTACGGTCGGCCAGTTTCTTCCCGCCTTTTTGTTTCCGGCGCAGCGCCGGCTCACGCCAAATCCTCAGTGCCTTGCAGCAAGCATCGACGCGACACGCAGCGGCGGAGCCGGGAGTAGCGCGCGTTCCAGACGAGAGTCTCGACGTCTGGGGCTTCGCCGACACCGAATTTCGCTTCAACGCCGCTGGGCACGTCGAGGTCAGCGGCTCGCGGTATCCCGACCTCAGTGGTTGCGAGCTCGCGAACCTGCGCCCCTGGTTCGAGCGCGTCACCGGGCTGACGTTTCAGCCGGACGATCAAAACGTCTCGCATTACCCGCCGTCGGTCGAGCCGTCCCGCGCGACGACAGCTCTGCTCGACGCGCTGCGCTCGGCGCTGTCGCCGGGGCAGGTGAGCGACGATGCGCTCGTGCGCCTGCGGCACGGACACGGGCACACGCAGGAAGAGATGTACGCGATCAAGTACGGTCGCATGGGTCGTGTGCCCGACTGCGTCGTGTTTCCCCAGAGCGCCGACGATGTGCAGGCGGTTGTACGAGTGGCGCTCGATCGCGACGCGTGCGTGATCCCGTTCGGCGGCGGCACGAATGTCACGAACGCCGTGCGCTGTCCCGACGACGAAGCGCGGCCGATCATCTCGGTCGACATGCGGCGGATGAACCGCATCGTCTGGATCGATCCGGCGAATCGCATGGCGTGCATCGAGGCGGGCGCCGTCGGCCGCGACATCATCGCCGCGCTCGCGGCGAAGGGCTTCACGATGGGCCACGAGCCCGACTCGGTGGAGTTCTCGACGCTCGGCGGCTGGATCGCGACGCATGCCAGCGGCATGAAGAAGAACCGCTACGGCAACATCGAGGATCTCGTTCTCGACGTCACCGCCGTCACGGCTTCCGGCCGGATCGAGCGAACCGCGGCGCTGCCGCGCGAATCTACGGGGATCGATCCGCGTCTCTGGCTGTTCGGATCGGAAGGCAACCTCGGGATCGTCACGAGCGCCGTCGTGAAGCTCTTTCCGCTTCCCGAGGTCTGCGCGTACGGGTCGGTGCTCTTCAAACGATTCGATGACGGACTCGCATTCATGCACGAGCTCGCGCACAGCGGTACGCTGCCGGCGAGCGTTCGTCTGATGGACAACCTGCAGTTCCAGATGGGCATGGCGCTCAAGCCGGCGAAGCACGGCATCGCGGCGCTCGGCAGCCGGCTTCAGAAGTGGCTCGTCACGGGGCCGCTCGGCTTTGATCCGGACCGCATGGTCGCGTGCACGCTCGTCTTCGAGGGCTCGCGAGCGGAAGTCGCGCGTCAGCAGCGCGAAGTGTATGCCCTCGCGAAGCGTCATGGCGGAATGAAGGGCGGCGCCGAGAACGGCAAGCGTGGATATCAGTTGACCTACGGCATCGCCTACATCCGCGACTTCATCATGAAGCAGTGGTATCTCGCCGAGTCGTTCGAGACGTCGGTGCCGTGGAGCAAGGCGGCGGCGTTGTGCGCGAACGTCACGCGAGCGATCCGCGAAGAGTGCGCGCGACGCAGCCTGCCGGGGGTGCCGTTCGTGTCGGATCGCGTGACGCAGGTGTACGACACCGGCTGTGCCGTCTACTTCTACTTCGCGTTCCACTACAAGGGCGTCGAGAATCCGTCGCACGTCTATCACGAGATCGAGGCGATCGCGCGCACCGCGGTGCTCGAGAGCGGCGGCTCGCTCTCGCACCATCACGGTGTCGGCAAGCTGCGGCGGCCCTTTCTCCCGCGAATCATGTCGCCGACGGCGCTCGAGTGGATTGCCGCGACGAAGAACGCCGTCGATCCGCGCAACGTGTTCGGTGCCGGCAACCTCTTTCGGTCGGAGTCGGTCGACCGATGAGCGACGCCGAACGCCATATTCTCCTCACGGGCGGCACGGGCTTCCTCGGTAAGGTCGTTCTCGAGGAGCTCGTGCGGCGCGCCGACGAGCTGTCCGTCGCGCGCATCTATTTGCTCGTCCGTCCCAAGCGCGGCAGCACGCCGCAGGATCGTTTCGAGCAGGAGG